>NZ_JBHIOI010000005.1:0-104774 GCF_042195415.1 Bartonella sp. CE47NXGY
TTTATTTCCTACCTCGGTAAAAAAATACCGTGGTTATAAAATCGATCTTGTCTTTAAATCCTTTTATGCAATCTTTATAAACTAAACCTATAAGCTTATGACCGTTTCAAACGATTATTCCTTTGAAGGTTTAGCTCAAAAAAGAGCAAAACTCATACCATTTTTTAAACCTATACAATTTATGTTATCGATATTTTCAAACGACTAAATTTTTAAATAATGTGATTTGTGCTGTGATAAAAACGTACCATAAAATTTATGAACTGTTATGAATGATATCTGCTTTTCATTTCATTTGAACGTTTACATGCGTTATAATATTTGCATCATGATTTGCTTTTTACAGTCTATTCATCCATGGCAATCTTATATAAAAAATGGTCAAATGAATCACGTATAAAAGTATGGATTCTTAAGTAGATTCTTATAAAATAATTGCAAACAACATATTGACTTTATTGTGTTTTTTATATACTATACGATGTTTATGGGGTACCAGTTGTGCATACGCTTTATAGACAAGCTCTGCAATATCAAGTTGCTTCGGCTAAAGATGATTTTGTGTCTGAGAACGCAGGCCGTACATGGAGACTGAACAGCGAAGATGTACGGGCTTGCTGCGCACATCTTGTTGATGAAATGTATAAATTTTAAAATAATAAGGGTGGAGGATATGATCAAAAATGATAAGAAATACCGTTAGTTAGTCGTTGGTGGTACAGGAATATTGGCGCCCTTTTGCCGGTCATGAGGGCTGAACAACGTGATTATCGCAGCGCGTTTTCGTTCTCATCAATCCAAAATTGAGTTATTTCAGACAAGGGCTAAATGTATATTTTGGAGATTATTATAAGCCATAGGCACAATTTTTAAAAGGGGTACCACTATGGACGGGCTTGAAATATTGCATATTATGGGGGGCATTCGCCTGCACATGCATTTTCGTGTAGATTGAGATTGAGCAGTTGGCCTTCTTACCGAAGCCTCTGCGTATTGTTCATGTTTTTGGTTCTAATGCAGAGGATAAAATAATCTCTGGATGTGCGCATCATAATAAGATTGATCCCACATCTGTAAAATTAGGTCGGAAAAGGCTATCATATGGCCGGCGGTGGTCAATGAGAAAAGTGTTTATGATCATGTGATTTGTGAGAGCCGTATTGAGAAAGAGTTTGCGCAAAATCTCGATAATGACTCTGATGTAAGATTGTTTTTTAAACTGCCAAGAAGTTTTAAAATAATCATTCCCATTGGTTCTTATACGTCTGATTGGGCGGTTTTTTTAGAGAGGGATGGCGAACAAAAGCTTTATTTTGTACTGGAAACAAAAGGAACGAATAGCGATTTTGATTTGCGCCTTAAAGAAATGCTGAAGATTAAATGCGGCAAGGCGCATTTTACCGCCCTTGAGACTGGTGTGGTGTTTAACGAGGCACTGGTGATGAGTTGGCGCGATTCTAAGCGGGGGGGATGGTGGTAGAGAGAGTGGGGGCTGTGGTAGGAGTGGGCGGCACGAATGACGCTGTCTTTAGTTGTGTACCACCAAGCTAATTTTGTGCTTTGCGAAATTCGCCAAGGCTTTTGGACGTACCGCGTTTACCGCGTAATAAAATCTTATGAATATCATGCAGAAGGCGCGCGCAGAAGGGGGTGATTACGTGACTAGCTTCCCAATGCCGTAATTAAGTACAGCTACATAATGAGATAGCTCTTCAATATCATCAGTTGCACTGATACTTTTTCTTTATTTTCAAACAATAATAGGTCAGATGGTAACGATTATGTCCTTTCTATCTAAGAAAAGAGTAGCACTGCTTGCGTATATGCACGAGTAAAAGTCAATCAACATTGGTCTGAGGTAAAAACCGTCAATTATTTCTAATACACCTAAGGATTTCATAGCTTGCTCTAACGGTTTATATAAAGCCGCCCTTTTAAAAGGTGGATTGGGTGGAAAATTTATTGGGATATAGGCTTTATGAATCTCTCGAACTAAGCTTTCTACTATGCAGGTTCTAAGGCGTGATTGCATATATGGTCGCATCTGTTGCTGCATTGTGTAGGCAGAGATCCTAAATGAGGAAAGGAGGGATGCTCTTTTAATTACAAAGGAAGAATACGGCGCGTAAGTGAAGCAAAATGTATTTTGAGGAGCAGTAAAGGGGTGAGGTATTTGATTGTCCAGCGAGTGATGGATGGAGTATAAGGGGGTATTGCTAGGGCGGAGTTTTTAGTTAAGAATCGCGCTCCGTACGCTATAAGCTCTCTGCATCCTTCATATAGGCGTTGGATCATCGCCCAATGCAACGTAAAGGGGCTGTTTTGTCTTTAGCGTTTGTTTGGCTGCTTCTATAGCGCCGCTGGCTCTATCAGCCATTATGGTGATAATTTTCTCGTCCAAAGAATAGATCAATTGATTGCGTAATAGGGTATGTGTGCCTTTTTCGACCGTGTCTTTTTTTAAAAGCAGCTGTTACCTCGTGGCAGGGTTGGGGGTGTCTATATGATCAGCCTGCCAAAGAAATGGAAGCGTTATCGCGATAGCTACCAATAGTAGTCCAGCGATAAAGGTGGCAGCAAACTGCAATGATATAAAAGAACCAAGGACGCCGACCAAAAAGCTTCCGACCGGCGTTCCAGCATAGCCTATCACCCGAAAAGCAGAATTAGCTCGCCCGAGAAGTTGCTTTGGTGTGAGGCGCTGCCTGAAGGCGGTAACACCAATAAACCATAAGCTTGCTCCAACGCCAGCAATAAAGGTGACGCCCCATACGACGACAGCACTTTTTGAAAAGGCTGGAATCAGCAGCAAGACAACCGTTCCTAAACCGTCAGTGAGAACAGCTAGGCGCACCGGTGCATAGCGTATACGCGGCGCAAATAGGGCTCCTGCCATTGTTCCAAGCGCGTAGGCTGCAAACATCACGCCATATTGGCTGCTATGTAGGCCCAGATACCGACTGTCGGTAACGAAGAAGATGAATGAGGTTAGGAATGCTCCAAATACCACCGATAGAAAGAATGTGAGTAATGTAAGGGAGGTAAGATGCCGATTTGAAAAAATGAAACGAAAGCCGGCAATGATATAACGGAAAGTGATGTTTTCTTTATCAGGTGTTGGCGATGTCGGAACAGCATGGCGAGCGGTAAAAATCAATGCGATAAAAAGCACGATTAACAGGCCGAGAAATAGCAGTGTGCTATGCGCTAAAATGCTGCTTGTTATGACAGGGGCAAGAAAATAGGAGACCCCGAAATCTAAAAACAAGACAATAGAGTAGAAGGTCATCAATCGCTCTCCCTCCATGATAAGTGGTGGAATCGTCATTATATAAGCTTCGGCAGAAACGACGATGAATCCAGCAATGGTTGCATAGAAGAAAATTTGTTCGGCTGGAGCAATCTGTATCATAAGTAGTATGAACAGGACAATATGCAGTAGCATGAAGATGAGGAGAGCTGTGGTAGCAAGTTTTATTTTGTCGCAGCGATCAAGTAAAGCGCCTGCAAGGATGCCGAAAATTGGCCACGCTAATGAAAAGAGACCTTGCGCCCAACTTACTCCGACTACGCCATATCCAGATTGTCTTGCTAATAGCGGGATGGCAGTGCGCAAAGCACCGCTGAGTAAGGCGAGAAGACTAACGGTTAGGCAAAAATAGCGTATGTTCTTG
The DNA here is from genome assembly GCF_042195415.1 of Bartonella sp. CE47NXGY. Lineage (NCBI taxonomy): Bacteria > Pseudomonadati > Pseudomonadota > Alphaproteobacteria > Hyphomicrobiales > Bartonellaceae > Bartonella > Bartonella sp. CE47NXGY. The sequence goes on from NZ_JBHIOI010000005.1 coordinate 3,675, forward strand.
TTGGAAAAAAGCGTGAACATTCTGTTCTCCTTAAGATGCCACACAGGTTTCCACTGTTCCATCAAGTACGGCGGTTGTATTCAGCATGTTTGCGACATAGCCGTCCAAGATATTCCTATCTGCCTGAGGTAGAAGAAAATACATAAGGTTGGAATACCATTGCCAACCACGCTGAGTCAGCTGGAGATCGTTATCACTTTCTGCGATGAGACCTGCACCTATGAGCTGTTGTAGGTTATTGTAAACGAAAGAGGGGAGTGCGGTCCAGTCAATTCTTTCTTTTTTGGCATAACCGTTATAAGGTAGCCTCATACACAAAGCCTTGGAGGCTTGTTGCTCTGCTGATACCCAATTGTAGTATACTTTGGATTTGCCTTTAAGTTGTATGTCGGTAATGTATCCGCTTCGACTGGGATTGGCTCGTGTGACGAGTGAGCCGAGAATCGACATTGCTGACGCCCCGAAGCCAACCACATAATCGTCATGATAACCATGCAAATATTTGTGATAGCGGAAATAATTAGCTGAACTCGTTTTAGCGAGCGTTAGAGGAGTGTTATTGGCAATTTTGATATAGGAATGCCCATTACACGGCGCATAGCCGCAGCTGCGCATAACGATGTCGCTAAATAAGCGAAGCATCTGTCGATGCTGTAGGCTGGATGGCTTTAGCCCTTTTTGTGCGTAAGACTTATGCAGTTGCGACGTGATAGCCAGATTGTTAATTGCATAGAGGTTGATGGTTTCAGGGTGAAGCTCGCTGGCTTGCTTCAAATCGTATAATAGTTCTTCGGCTTGCTGGCTGTGCATGCCATATAGTAGGTCTAAACCGACATGTCCAATTATCTCTTGTGACCAAGCTACGGTATTGTTGATTTGTTCACGTGTTGAGGTGAGGTTAAACAATGATCGGAAACGCTCAATGAAACTCTGTATACCGAAGCTGATCCGGTTAACGCCGATCTCACGGGCAGCATAAAGTTTATCACGTGTGACGCTCTTCGGTTCGCTTTCCAGTGTAAGCTCAGTTAAGGAAGAGAGCTCAAATTCGGCATGCAATACTTTTCCGATGTGGCGGATATTATCTGCAGACAAAAGCGACGGTGTGCCGCCCCCTATATAGATGCTGCGGATGGGCCCTCTAAGCGAGCGAATGAAATTTCCTTTGTTTCTGATCTCTGTGGTAAGCGCTGACATATAAGATTCGATTTGCTTAACGTGCTTGTAGGCCCCTTTCTGAAAGGGACAGAAGGAACAGATGGTTTCACAAAAGGGAATATGCAAATAAAGAGAAATAGTATGCGCTTGTGGAATCTGCTTACTGTGCGCTAGTTTATTAAAGTCTAGGTAATCGTAAAATTCATTTGAAATAGTGCGAAATAACGGATATGTGAAGTTGTAAATCAGCTTGAGTTGATCGAATTTCACAAAAGGATGATCCACGAGTTGCATAGCTTATCTCCCCCAATTTCTTAACGCGCACTATATTATTGACGGGCGACTGGTGATCCAATTATCCGAGTGTATTACCAAAGATTTTCACGGAACATAATGAATCCTCCTTTTGTAGAAGTTATATGTATTATACATATAACTCATTATATGAACAGATGAGCTTGTTTAAGAGGCAATGGAAAGATAAAAAATGTCTATTTATAAAAGAACTTTCTCTTGCAGTCTTATGGTCTGATATTGTAATTGGTACCCTGTTTTACGTGGTCGGGCTATGAATGCCTAGAGCGAGAAAAAGCAGGGTATTTTAATGGACGTGCGGGACATCATTGTTATATTGCTGGGTCTTGGAATTTGCGTCTGGTTATGAAATATCATTAGCGCAAAAGATGGTTTTAAAGGTAGAGATTTTAATATCTCTGTAAAACTTCGAGAAGAGATAGAATTATCTATTAGAAAACATATAAATGTCCAGTGTGATAATATTATCGAATGACATGGCATCATCGCTCTTGCTCGCCATTTTGACATATTACCTAAAATCTCATTGAGATTGTGTCATGTACTGGCAAACGGGGATAGATCGCGTTTTGGTATGACTGCGACGAAGTTACGTGCTGCATTGTCTTTGCTAGAATCCAATAGGATTAGGCTTAATGGGGTGCCTTTGCATGTGGGCTCTAATTTGAATTCGACTGAGTTAATAGTATCCACCTTAACTAAGGCTGGAAAGGATATTTACGCATTGAAGGATCAAAAAAGTTTTATCAGTTTAGGCGGGGATATCCGACTTCCACAGCGTTCTGCGATGCCATGACGATCAATGACGAATACCCTCGTAAAATTTATGAGGCATTATCACAATTGGGTTGTGGTTTACATAAGCTTACGGTAATTATTGAACCTAGGCGTGTTATATCTAAAGATTATGGTTATTTATTTTCAAATATTAGCTCTATAAAAGAGCAGAATGGTACGAACTTAATTACAATCTGGGCTCTGGGGATGTGTACTCAATCTGCACAGTATCACTAGGTCAGAAGTCAAAGTATGTGAAAGCAACTGATACAAAAAAAAATTTACGATGGTGGAAGATCGACGATGAAGGACTTTAGTTCAAAGGAAATTGATATTATTGTGTTCTCATATCCTGATTTTTTGGCTTTTTAGATATAAATAACACATCTCCTAGTGGGCTGGAGACTATCAGATGTTGGATCCCGCATGGCGCAATTAGCAAAAATTCCTATCTATTGGATTTGGTATGCTCTACTGGATTCTCAGCTCTAAATATTGTGTGCGAAGAGCAATGTCAAGCGGTGGAAATTGATATAAGTGCAGAGTTTGTACCATCCGCTCAGAACAAGGTTGATAGCTCTATTATGCAGGCGATGGTTAAGTTTCATATTGGAAATGCTGAGCGTATGTCTTATCCTGAAAATACATTTACGCATATTACGGCGGGGTGAGTATTTGTAAGCACAGCTGTAAAGGCTATTCACCATCCTAGGGTGTTTACTTCTACGTGGATAACAATAGAGTTACAAAACTTGCTTCATATTAAAAGAAAAGTTTCTTTTCTTTTAATTAAGCATTGCTACAACCAAAAGGAAATTAAATATCTCGCCTTTATTATTCTCGCCAATGTTTGCTTATATATGATTATTTGAATCGGAATTAGGTTACGTACAATATGGTATTTCTCGCTGTTTTATATAAGGAGAAGGTTCGCACCGATGTATCGCGTGCAATATCAATTTTTTCACTATGATGATAGGATAGCTTTTTGAGCGCAAAGTTCTTTTACCTTGATGGATCTTATAGTATTCTTCAAAAATATCAGTTGATAATTTTTTTTCGTGTCGTTTATGCATGGGCTGATACAATAAGAATAGGACTTGATTGTTTTTAAAGTTGGTATGTTATGGATGTAAAAAATGGTAAACAAACGAAAAGTAAGAATTTTAAACCTGTTTCTCGTTTTCTCAAAAGTTTACGTGGTGTGCACAATTGGGAACAAGTTTCACAATGGCTTGCTTTCCGTAAGGTAGAGGATATTGAATGTATTACGCCTGATCAAGCAGGGGTACCACGGGGCAAGATGATGCTTTCTAAAAAATTTACATCGGAAACATCATTGGCATTGCCTTCAGCAGTTTTTATGGCAACAATTTCAGGGGATTATCCGGAAGATGGTCATGGTTTTGAATATCCTAAAGCAGATGGTGATTTACGCCTTGAGCCTGATCTTTCTACGTTAAGCATTGTTCCATGGGAAGATGCTCCTACGGCACAGGTGATTTGTGATCTTGTGTATCAAAATGGTCAGGTTGTAGATTACACACCACGCAATGTTTTACGAACGGTGGTTCACTTTTACACAAAAATGGGTTTAAGCCCTGTTGTTTCACCAGAAATTGAGTTTTATTTGGTACAAAAAAATCCCGATCCTGATTATCCGTTAGTTCCACCGGTTGGTCGTTCTGGGCGTTCAATTGGTGGTGGACAGGGGTACTCCATTGCTGGTGTTAATGAATTTGATGATTTGATTGATGATATTTATCAATTTTCAGAGGCACAAGGATTGGAAATTGATACCCTCATTCATGAAGAAGGAGCAGGTCAGTTTGAAATTAATTTACGTCATGGTGATCCTATTGAGTTAGCGGATCAAGTTTTTATGTTTAAACGAACAATTCGTGAAGCAGCACTAAAACATAATATGTATGCAACTTTTATGGCAAAACCCATTCAAGGGCAGCCGGGTTCTGCTATGCATATTCACCAATCGGTTGTTGATAAGAAAACCGGTATGAATATTTTTACACAGGAAAATGGTGAAGAAAGTATCTGTTTTCGCCATTTTATTGGTGGATTGCAAAAACATATGCCAGGGGTACTTGTGATGCTTGCACCTTATGTGAATTCTTATCGACGTCTTGTCCCTGATAATTCGGCTCCTGTTAATTTGCGATGGGGATATGATAATCGTACTACAGCTTTTCGAGTTCCCCGTTCTGCTCCTCAAGCGCGACGTGTTGAGAATAGACTTCCTTCATCAGATGCGAATCCTTATTTAGCTCTTGCAGCTTCTTTAGCGTGTGGTCTTATTGGTTTGCAACAAAAAATTGAGCCGGATGAGCCAGCGACAAATAATGTAAACGCTGATAATATTGAGTTGCCGCGTGGACTCATTGAGGCAGTCAATTTGTTTGAACAAGATACAGTGATACGTGCTATTTTAGGGGATGTGTTTGTCAGTACTTATGCTGCAATCAAACGCCAAGAGTTTGAAACTTTTATGGAAGTAATCAGTCCGTGGGAGCGTGAATATCTCCTGCTGAATGTTTAAATTTTATGACGATGATTGATTATAATTCAATTTCTCCAGGAATTTCTTGGTATGAAGATGCTTTAAGAGAACGTCCATCGTATCCTTCTTTTTGTGAAAACAGACAGTGTGATGTGGTCATTATTGGAGGCGGATTTACGGGTCTTTCGGCTGCTTATCATTTAGCCAAGGCTGGAGTAGATGTTGTTTTATTTGAAGCATCACGTTTTGGTGATGGTGCTTCAGGGCGCAATGGTGGACAGCTGGGAACAGGGCAACGGCAATGGGTAGAAACATTAGAAAAAAAGTATGGTTTTGAGCGGAGTAAGGCTCTGTTTGATTTGGCAGAAGAAGCTAAAAGAGATATTTTAGCTTTATGCGCAATGCCTAATTGTCCGTGTGATTTGATAGGAGGACAGCTTTCTGTAACTCATAAAAGGCGTGAGCTTCTCTCTTATCAACGGCATATTGAGGCGATGCAGCGTTATGGCTATCACGCGCTTACTTTTATGGATAAGGCTGAAACATTTGAGCGACTTGGATCAACTTTTTATTGTGGTGGTATTTATGATGCGGATACCGGTCATATAAATCCCTTAAAATTGATTATTGGGTTGGCAAAAAGAGCACAAGATGCTGGTGCTAAGCTTTATGAGAAGTCACAAGTAACGACCATAAGGCGCAAGGGAGCACATTGGAAAGTAATAACAGAAAAAGGCAGTGTAACAGCAGAGCATGTTTTACTTGCAACAAATGGGTATAAACTTGGTCTGGAGCGTTTTATTGAGAAAAATATTGTTTCTATTCGCTCTTATATTGGAGCAACGGACCCATTACCAAAGCATAGTTCAATTCTTATAGGGGGGGAATCGGTTGATGATTCCCGTTTTATGGTTCGCTATTTTCGCAAAAGCATTGATAATCGTCTCTTATTTGGTGGTGTAGAAAGTTATGATAATAAGCATCCTCTAAATTTAGATGAACGTATAAAACGGCAAATTGTTGAAATTTATCCTCAATTACATTCTATCAATTTAAGCCATCGGTGGGGAGCAACGGTTGCCATCACAGTTGAACGCATGCCCTATGTTCGCCAACTTTTCTCAAGGATGACTTATTGTGGTGGTTATTCAGGGCATGGCGTTATGCTGGCTCCTTTCGTGGGAAAATTATACGCAGAATGGTTAACTGGAAAATATGAACGTTTTTCCTATTTCCAAGACTTAAAGATTTCATCTTTTCCGGGGGGACGCGTTTTGCGTTATCCGCTTATATTTTTAGCAATGCGTTGGTTTTCTTTATTGGATCGCCTTTAATGTAAACATTGCTTGAAATGAAGAAAATTAATGGCTTATTTAGTATCTGTCTGCTTTAATGATGAAAGCTTTTATAAGTGATATGGGATTTCATAATCGAATAGAAAAATAAACAAGTTCATGGTGCGTAAAATTATTCCAGTTTCTTCCTTTGATTGTATTGTTTTTGGTGGCAATGGTGATCTGGCGTTGCGCAAGCTTTTGCCGGCTTTATATCATTGTCAGTGTGCTGGGCAATTCAGTGAGCCAACACGTATTATTGGGGTTTCGCGCACTTCCTTAAGTTGTGAAGAATATCAAAATTTTGTTCGCATTTCTTTAGAAAAACATATCCATCCAAAAGATCTCAATTCAACAGAACTCAATCGTTTTCTTGCACGTTTAACTTACGTTTCTGTTGATGTTACCTCAAATCGAGGGTGGGAGGATTTAGCTCTCCTTCTGTCACAAGATTCAGCAGATATTCGAGCTTTTTATTTGGCTGTTGGTTCGTCACTTTTTGCTGATATTGCGATGAAGTTGGGAAAAAATAATTTGGTGACAGCACAAACACGGATTATCATTGAAAAACCAATTGGTTGCGATGTAAAAACAGCTATTTCACTTAATGATGTATTTGCAAGCGCCTTTAATGAAGAGCAGATCTTTCGCATTGATCATTATCTTGGGAAGGAAACTGTTCAAAATTTAATGGCATTGCGGTTTGTTAATACACTTTATGAACCGCTATGGAACTCCAATTATATTGATCATGTTCAAATAACCGTTGCTGAATCTTTAGGGTTAGAGGGGCGTACAGAATACTATGAAAGCACTGGTGCTCTACGCGATATGGTTCAAAACCATATGCTACAGTTACTTTGTTTGGTTGCGATGGAAATACCATTTACCAACAGTGCTAATGCTGTGCGCGATGAAAAACTTAAAGTTTTACATTCTTTAACACCGCTTGATGTCCATAATGTAGGGCAGCATACTGTACGTGGGCAGTATCTTTCTGGTCTATCAAATGGTATATCGGTAGAGTCTTATTTTGATGATCTAGGAAGAGTGAGTAAGAGTGAAACATTTGTAGCACTTAAGGTTAAGATTGATAACTGGCGTTGGGCTAATACGCCTTTTTATTTACGAACAGGTAAGCGCATGTTCACGCGAATGTCTGAAATTGTTGTGGTTTTTAAACCTATTCCTCATAATATTTTTAATGTGGATTTAGATGAAATTTTTTCTAATCGGCTTGTAATTCGTCTCCAACCTGATGAAGGTGTAAAACAATGGTTGATGATTAAGGATCCAAGTTATGGCGGTATGCGGTTTCGTCACATTCCATTAGACATGAGTTTTGCTTCCGCATTTTCTGAACGTAATCCTGATGCTTATGAACGTTTATTAATGGATGTTATTCGTGGAGATCAAACACTGTTTATGCGTCGTGATGAAGTTGAGGCTGCTTGGCGTTGGATTGATCCAATCATTGAGGGATGGGAAGCAATAAAACAGCCTGTTCACAGTTATAACGCTGGTTCGTGGGGTCCGTCTGCTTCGATGAGCCTCATGGAACGTGATGGACGTATATGGAACAATTTAGTTTAGAGCAATAAGTATGTATAGAATGAATATTGATCGTTTAGACTTTGAAACCCCTCAGACTTTAGCTTTGGCATTAGCAGATCGAGTAGCCGCAGAGCTTAGTGTATCTGTTCTTGAGCGCAAGAGAGCAGTTTTAGCGGTGTCTGGTGGTAAAACACCAGAATTGTTTTTTCATTATTTGTCAAAAGCAGATATTGATTGGCAAAAGATCATTATCACTTTGGTCGATGAACGTTTTGTCCCTACACACGATGAACGTTCAAATGAACATATGGTACGGTGTCATTTGTTACAAAATTTTGCCGAAAAAGCACGTTTTGTAGGGCTTTATCATAAAGCAATTACTGCTGAACTTGCTGCTTTTTCAGCGGCGAGTCGTGTTAATACTTTGCCTAAACCCTTTGATGTTGTTGTTTTAGGAATGGGGGAGGATGGACATACGGCTTCTTTTTTTCCTGATGCTGATCGTTTAAAGCAAGCGCTTGATTTACGAACACAAGCACTTGTTTTACCCCTTCATGCTAAGAGTGCTGTTGAGCCAAGACTCTCACTAACTTTGCCAGTTATTATGCAATCTCGTTGCATTATTCTCCATTTCGAGGGTTTTCAGAAACGCGATTGTTTTGAGGAAGCTTGTCAAGATGGGGCTGAAACAGAAATGCCTATTCGGGCAATTTTGCGTAATTCCCCTCATCTCGTTCAGGTTTATTGGTCGCCTGCAGAAAATGAAATAAGTGAATCAAAATATGCGACACAAGGTGAATAAAACGTAATCTCTCTCAATGAATGAGGGGAAGAAACAATGAAAGGGGGAGAGAAATATGGCACTTTCCAAGACAATTGCTACAGTTACACGAAGGATTTATGAACGTTCTCGATCAACACGAGAAATTTACTTAGATCGTATTGCGAAAGCACAAGTTCATCGCCCCAAACGGAGTTTTTTAGGATGCGCCAATCAGGCTCATGGCTTTGCTGCTTGTGGTGCAATAGATAAAGAGCGTTTGAAGGGAAATATCGTTGGGAATATTGGCATTATCACGGCATATAATGATATACTTTCAGCACATCAACCTTTTGAAAAATTTCCTCACTTAATTAAAGAGTCGGCCCGTATGGTTGGTGGTGTTGCACAGGTTGCAGGTGGTGTTCCCGCGATGTGCGATGGTGTTACGCAGGGAAATGCGGGGATGGAGCTTTCCCTTTTTTCGCGTGAAGTAATTGCAATGGCAACAGCTATAAGCTTATCACACGATGTCTTTGATGCAGCATTGTATCTTGGGGTGTGTGATAAAATTGTGCCAGGTTTATTGATTGGTGCCCTAACATTTGGTCATTTACCAGGAATTTTTATAGCTGCTGGTCCTATGACAAGTGGTCAAGGTAATGATGAAAAAGCAAAGATACGTCAACTTTACGCGGAAAATAAAATAGATCGCCAAACACTTCTAGCATCGGAAGCACGTTCTTATCATGGGCCAGGAACATGTACATTTTATGGAACAGCTAACTCTAATCAGGTGATACTGGAGATGATGGGGCTTCATATGCCGGGAGCTTCTTTTATTAATGCGAATACACCGTTGCGTGATGCTTTAACAAAAGAAGCCACGAAACGTGTACTTGAAATGACAGATCTTGGTGATCATTATAGTCCACTTGGAATGATCATTGATGAGCGTTCTTTTGTGAATGCTATTGTAGGATTAAATGCAACAGGAGGTTCTACCAATCATACGATTCATTTGATTGCTATAGCTGCTGTTTGCGGTATTAAATTGACATGGCATGATATTGCAGAAATTTCATCCGTTGTGCCTCTTTTAGCGCGCATTTATCCTAACGGTTTAGCAGATATTAATCATTTTTATGCAGCAGGGGGGATAGGATTTATTATCCGCGAGCTTATTGAGGCAGGTTTGGTACATGAAGATGTTTCTACGGTTTTTGGTAAAGATCTCAATGCTTATGCAATTGAAGCAAAGCTTTCTGCTGATGGTCATGTGGTGCGTGAAGCGGCTCTTAAGGAAAGTGGTGATCATAAGGTGTTAGCGGGGTGGAGAAAGCCATTTCAGCTTGATGGTGGTCTTCGTGTTTTATCAGGAGATTTGGGAACAGCTATTATAAAAGTTTCCTCTGTTAAACCAGAGTATTGGCAGATTAAAGCACCAGTCTTTGTTTTTAATGATCAAGAGGAACTACAAAAATCTTTTAAATCTGGAGTGTTGCATAATAAAGACTTTATCGCTGTCATTCGCTATCAAGGACCAAAAGCCAATGGTATGCCAGAGCTTCATAAATTAACAACCATTTTAGGCGTTTTACAAGATCGCGGTCAAAAGGTAGCATTGATAACCGATGGGCGTATGTCAGGAGCGTCAGGAAAAATTCCTGCTGCTCTCCATGTGACACCAGAAGCAGTGGATAATGGCCCCATTGCACGTTTGCAGGATGGTGATATTGTTTTTCTTGATGCTCATGAGGGTAAATTAACTCTTTTGGAGGATTTAGCAAAATTTAACGCGCGAAAAATCATACCTCCGGATCTTTCAAAAAACGAACATGGTGTTGGACGCGAACTTTTTCATGTTTTTCGTCAATCCGTTAATCGTGCAGATCAAGGGGCATCTGTTTTTATGACATGAAAAATGCAAAAATAAATAAGCTGAATCATATACAATGAAACCATATACAAGGAATTGTTACAATTTTTAGAATTTTGGTATCGGCAGATTGTGTGATCGCGCGGCGGCTTTGAGTGTATTAACCATAAGCATGGCAATTGTCATTGGTCCAACGCCTCCTGGAACAGGGGTGATCGCAGCAGCTTTTTCTTTTACGTTTTCAAAATCGACATCACCAACAAGACGTGTTTTCCCTATACCTTTTTCTGGTGCAGCAACGCGGTTAATACCGACATCAATAACAATTGCACCATCTTTTATCCAGTCTTTTTTAATCATTTGTGGGCGGCCTACAGCTGCTACTAGAATATCAGCGCTTCGACACACATCATCAAGGTCACGGGTACGACTATGGGCAATTGTCACAGTGGCATTGGCTGCTGTTAAAAGGGCAGCCATAGGTTTTCCAACAATATTAGAGCGTCCAACAACGACAGCATCAAGTCCAGATAAATCTCGTCCACAGTGTTGTTCAATCATCATCATGGCACCAGCTGGAGTGCAGGGAATAATTGCATCTTCAAGTGCATTTGCCGCGAGTTTTCCTACATTAATATAATGAAAACCATCAACATCTTTTTGGAAAGCAACGGCTTGTGTTATGCGATTTGTATTCATATGAGCAGGGAGAGGCAGCTGTACCAAAATACCATGAATTTTGGGATCAGAATTTAATGTTGCAATAAGTTGAAGGAGTTCTTTTTCTTGCGTTTCTTTGGAAACGACATGTTTGATTGAAAGAAACCCACATTCTTCGGCTTTTTTATTTTTTGAGGTGACATATACTTGACTTGCAGGATCATCTCCAACGATAATAACAGCGATACTAGGTTGTATATTATAGTGATGGCGGAGCTTTGCTGTTTCGGCCTTAACTTTCACAATAATCTCTTCAGCAAGTTTTTTTCCGTCGATAATATTATTCATTCAGAGATCCTTTCGGTAAGGCTGTTTGTTTTTTTTTGTAAAGCATTTTCTAATAATACGATAGAGTTTTATAGCAATATTCATATGAGAACAGTAAGAATGGTTTTATAATGTTGTGGATTTATAGTTTTGAAGACTTTTAAATAATTGCTTTATAAAGAAGCAGCAACATTGCTGTTTGAATAAATTTTGGATAAAGAACAAAAATAATGAAGATACAAAGTGGATATAGTGAATTATAGGATTATAAAAACTTTTTATGATCATTTAAGTTTGTTTTTAATCTGTTATAGGGGGATAAGTATAGAGGGATAATGTGCGCATCAGAATAATAAAATTTTTGAGCGGAGTTTTTATTACAATTATCTTTTTATTTGGAGTGGGGATTCTCGTTTTACCTTATCTTATTTCTACAGATGCGATTCGTATTCGTTTAGCGCAGGATTTAAGTGCATGGACGGGTTACAATGTGCAATTGCGTGATCCACCGCGGTTACATCTTTTTCCTTATCCTAAAGCATTTCTTTCTGGCGTTACTTTAACATCAAAAATGGATGATGTTGCGCCATTAATGGAAGCTGAATCAATAGAAGTTGATCTTTCTGTCGTCGATCTTCTTTGGGGACATATTTCTTTTTCAGAGACGCGGATTATGCGTCCTCAATTTGTTATGGAAAAGCCTGTTAAAACAATAGCAGATTTTTTTGATCGGTTTTCTCGCTCACAAGGTGCATTAGGGGTGGCAATACGTAATACGCGTGAAATATTAAAACATAATCCTGAGCATCCAGAGATAGAGCACCTTTTAAAACAACCTTTTGGACGGATTGTCATTAAAAATGGTGTTCTTGTGTATCACGATAGTTTTTCAGGAGTAGCAGAAAAAATAACAGGATTAAATGCAACTTTAGATTGGCCGGAATCAACTCAGGAAGTACGGTTACGTGCAGATGCGCGTTGGCGCGGAGAGTTTACAAAATTATCACTTGATGCTTCTCAAGCATTACTGCTTCTTGCTGGAGGCAAAAGTCATATTAGGGCAAGTCTCAATTCTGTACGTGGGGGAATAACTTTTACAGGAAAGGCTCGATTATCTGAATATTATATTTTTGACGGAAAAGTGTCAATGCGTTCTCCTGGATGGAATCAGACATTGTCTTGGGTTGGTGGAAATCAGTTTTGGGGACATAAATTAAAAATACCCATTGTATGGGAATCTCATTTTTTAGCGCAGCCAATGCATATCCAAATGAACAATGTTACATTTACGATGGGGAAAGCCAATGCGCGAGGAGCTTTAAAACTCGATTTTCAAGATTATGTACCAAATGTCATGGGCTCTTTAGCCTTTGATAATCTAGACCTTAGCCTCTTGGGTTCAATGTTTTTTTCAGGTAAAAAGAAAAATGCCTGCTTTGACATGAGAACTTTTGATTGTATTGGCGTGGATATACGACTTTCTGCGCCACAAGCTAAAATAGGAAATATTTCACTCACAAATTTAGCTGCTGCAATACAAATAAGAGATGGTCATGGTATTTTTGATCTTGGACATGCGAATATTTTTGGTGGATCTGTGCAAAGTAATATTGAAGTTACTTCAGCTGGACAGAAAGTGCGTATTGGAGGAAATATTTCAGGTGCTTCTATTGATATGCAGGAGACTTTAGAAATCTTGGGATTTATTCCATTTATACAAAGCAAAACGAATTTTACTGCAACGGTACGAACACTTGCTGATTCTTGGCCAGAAATTTTTACGAAAATGCAGGGTGAGTTAACACTGAAGATGTCTTCTGGTCGGCTATTAGGGTATGATCTGAATGAATTACAAACAAGACTTTCAAATAAACAACAATTTCTTTTAATGAATAATGATACTTTTTCAACAACATTTGATCACTGGGATATTCAGACAAGCTTTTCAGAAGGTATGATGAAGGTAACAGAGTCATTAATGCGTACAGCAGACTTGAGCTTATCCATTCAAGGAATCATTGCAACTGCTATTGCGCAAGGGAAGGAAAATGAACTGATATTACAGGCACAACTACGCAAAAACTATAGATCAGAAACTTTATGTAAAGATGTCCAATGTCTTGCTAATAGCCTTGCATGGCCTTTTACATTTTCTCTAAGCTCTAAAGGACAAAATCATGGCGATTTTTGGGTTACAAAAGATATTAACGCAGATTGAGTATCGTTTTTCATCTGTATAATATTCTATCCTATAATGGTAATTCGTCTTTTTGCAACTTAAAATTGTCTTTTAAATTTAAATCAGAGCTCCCATTATCGGAAGATTCTCTCATTTTAAATCCGTTCGTCGTGAAGCAGTAAAAACCATCCTCACCGTCATAATAAGTGAGGTTGGTATAGATAAATGACTGAAGAGAGGAATAAAAAACCTTCTTATGGAATCTTTCAAATACAAGAGATTCATAATATCGGTGCTAATCTTATAAAAATTGCTAAAAAACATTAAAATTTTAAGGAGGATGTTGGCCAGTGCTTATTGAATCGCAGAAGAAATACCATAGCCATCTTTGGTAATTGTATGCTTCCCGTCGGCTCCAACAGAACCAATTCCCACTGTAATCAAAATAAAGGCTAAGAGGGTTGTAATCGTAATAATTGTAGCTTTTTTAGCAGACATATTTTTCCTCCACGGATGCATCAATGACTGAATGCAAAGATGAATGGTGCATTATTTAAACTTTTATGAAAGCAGAATCACTTAAGGATCTATAAGTTCCTATTATTATCTCATAAAGCTAAAAAAACTCTATAATTCTTTAATATATTATAGTTCTATAGATATAATTTTTTCTTTTTGCTATATATTTTTCTTCATTTTCTCGATGACGATAGTGAGCATTGGCAAAATTTTTATGCGCATAAATTATAAACTTAAAAGATTATTTATCCGGCAGACATTGGCTTTGAATGAAGAAATAAAGATAGAGGGGGCACAAGCTTCTTATCTTATGCATGTTTTGCGTATGAAAGAAGGAGCAGAAATTTTACTTTTTAATGGACAGGATGGTGAGTGGCTTGCTAAACTTATCACTGTTAAGAAAAAATTTGTTGTGGTTCAGCTTATCCATCAAGAAAGATTACAAACGACGCATTCCAATCTTATTTATTGCTTTGCTCCACTCAAAAATGCGCGGTTGGATTATATGGTGCAGAAAGCTGTTGAAATGGGGGTATCGATTTTGCAGCCTGTTATAACGCATCATACGCAGGCTACGCGTATCAATATGGCGCGTATGGAAGCCAATGTTATTGAAGCTTCTGAACAGTGTGGAATTTTATCTCTTCCTAAATGCGTATCGGCTCTATCATTAGCAGAACTTTTAGCACAGTGGGATGAGACACAGCCTTTATTCTTTTGTGATGAAGAGCATAAATTGCATAATCCATTACCTTCTTTTAAAAAGCGTGACGTTACAACACCTGGTATTCTTATTGGACCGGAAGGTGGCTTTAGTGAAGAAGAGCGGAGCTTTTTAAAAAAACATCCTTTTGTGTTTCCAATATCACTAGGTCCGCGTATTTTACGCGCTGATACTGCCGCTGTTGCTGCTTTGGCTCTTCTTAATGCTACCGTGGGGGATTGGGCAATGGATTGAGAAATCTGTAAAATCATTCTAAACAATTTATTTAAGATGATGATACCAATTATAGGATACGGTAAGTTATGGCGCTTGATATAACTGATGAAAGTGAAATTTATAACTTAGATTCTTTGGTTAGCTATTTCCAAGGGGGGTATAAAGCAGAAGATGATTGGCGCATTGGTACAGAACATGAAAAATTTCCGTTTTATAGAGATGGTTTTCACCCTGTTCCTTATGAAGGAGAGAGGGGAATCCGAGCGCTTTTAGAGAGGATGCAAAGCGCCTTAGGATGGAAACCTATTTTAGATGAAGAGAATATTATTGGGCTCGTAGGATCAGTTGATCAGGGAGCCATTTCTTTGGAACCTGGGGGACAATTTGAATTATCTGGTGCACCATTAAAATCAGTAAGCCATACATATTACGAGTTGATGGAGCATTTAACTCTTCTCAAAAAAATTGCAGAACCATTAGGTATAGGTTTTTTAGGTCTTGGAGCTAGTCCAAAGTGGACTTTAGCTGAAACGCCGCGAATGCCTAAATCACGTTATCAGATTATGACTGATTATATGCCTAAAGTGGGGTATAATGGTCTTAATATGATGTATCGCACATCAACAGTTCAGGTTAATCTTGATTTTTCATCTGAAAGTGATATGCGGCGAAAAATGCAAGTATCCATGAAGTTACAGTCCATTGCAACGGCATTATTTGCAAGTTCGCCCTTTACAGAAGGGCGCCCAAATGGCTTTTTATCGTGGCGTTCTGAAATTTGGCGTAATACGGATAATCAGAGGACAGGCGTTCTGCCCTTTGTATTTTCTGAGCGTTTTGGTTTTGCTGATTATGTTGAATGGGCCCTTGATGTTCCAATGTATTTTGTTGTGCGGGATGGTCGTTATTATGATTGTACACACATAACGTTTCGTCAGTTTATGAATGGAGCATTAAAAGGACAAGTTGCAAATTCAATTCCAAACATGGGAGATTGGATTAATCACTTATCAACGTTATTTCCTGAAGTCCGCTTAAAAAGATTTTTAGAAATGAGGGGAGCTGATTGTGGTTCTTGGAAGCGCATTTGTGCGTTGTCGGCTTTTTGGGTTGGGCTTCTTTATGATAGGGAAGCACTTAATGAGGCAGAGGCTTTGACAAAAGATTGGTGTTTTGAAGAAGTTTTAGAGTTGCGCCAACGCGTTCCTAAAGAAGGGTTAAGAACTCCTTTTCGTCAAACTATTCTTTTAGAGTTAGCACGTCAAGCTCTCGCTATTGCTCGCAAAGGCTTAAAAAATCGCAAACAGTATGATACGAATGGTTTTGATGAAACAAATTTTCTTAATCCTCTAGAAGAGGTTGTTGCAATGGGACAAACAGATGCTGAAAAATTTTTGTCCCATTACTATTCTATTTGGAATGAGTCGGTAGAACCTTTATTTTTAGAATGTGCCTATTAAATTTGAAGCAAAGATACTTCCTACTTTTTTAAAAATGCATATCACCGTGGTGGTTCATTCACTCATTTGCTCTAGAGAGCATATCCTATCTTTCTTTTAACATTTCTCATAACGGAAAGGATACAATACAAAAATTTCTTGGGGAGTGTGATTTTTATACCCAATAATATCACGATATTTCCGTAATCATAATGTTGTCCCTTTGTACAAAAGATAGTTCATAAGAGATAAAGCTTATTATCAAACATTTTTTATTCACTTGGCTAAGCCTACTTATGAATAGGTCTGAAAATTATATTTTTTACTTTTAAAAGGGATAAAAAATATAATTTGCGGTTAATAGTCAATTATTATAATTCAATATACGATGCTTATATGAAAGAGTATTTTATTATACAAAAATTACGATATCAATCTTTCAGTGCGCTAAAAAGACAGTAGAAAAAATACCGATAGATCTATGTATGTATAACTCAATTTTATTTTTATAAAAAAAATAAATATATTATGTAAATAGATAGAAATAAAGATTATTATATATAATGAATGTGTTAATTACATCATTAAATATTGATAAATAAAAAATATTATCTTCATAGAGTTATATGAAATTATAAGCTATTCATAGATAAGAAATAACTATTTGTATGCAAAGGGGTATTATATTAAAATACTATTATTCTTGATAAAGAGGCACGAGATAAAGAGATTGAGCTTGTAACGAATGAGTGTTTGAATACGCACAAAAATTCAAAAAAGCACAACATTTCTATAGCAGAATAATCTTTATCAGTATGAGCGCAACTTATTATAGGCAATTAATCATCCCCATACATTGTAAATCTACTGTAAGACTGCTTTTAATGCTTTAAACTGTACTATTCATAAAATTTATAATATTTGTAGACTTAAAGCCTCTCATTTTAATCATATATCCTCAGTCTTTTCCATTGTTTTCATTATCTAGAAATTTGTAATCGTCTTTGTTATGCTCTCACTAGGATAAGCAGCTTTAAAATGTGCTCGTCCTTCATCCGTAATGGTATCACGCCTCTGTAAACCAGATGTTTTTCTTTCCTTTATTGAATTTGCAAACAAATGGGATTGTTTTTCATCATGAACAGTTACAGAGATTCAACGTTTTTATAAAGATACCGTGGAAAGCATTGACCTGTATCTATTGCATCTAGATTAGGCAAATTCTTAGCTATCAATACAGAAAAAACGCTTCGTGCTCCTATGCCTGTAATTTGTATCATCCTATTTTCAACTTTTTGTCCTATCAGGACTATACGAGGCATTTGGTAAATTCCATCGTTGAGATTCCGATTATAATAAAACCACTGTTGCGTAAAAGGATGATATGAACTCTGAGTGAGGCATGCCTCTTCAAATTCAAAAACCTTTCCTCTTATTAGTTCTTGCGTAACATTATAACTCCAACTTATCTTTTTTATATCTAAAGTGACAAAATTATCTATAGCACATGCACGTGTTGTTCGATCAGCATATGAATAGGTATCGTTAAAACGTTTTACTGCGCTATTATAAAAAGCAATCATATTATTTATATTTTCTGCTCAAGCTCCGCCCTCCAATGTTACGGCAACTCTTGCATTAAGATGTTTCATAAGAGGTCTTTCTACTCCTTTCTTATACATTTTTACTCATACGCCAGCCCTGCTTGTGACGTGCAAGCAAATGATTTTGATTGATTCAAGATAAACAGGTTTGAAATGAGAGAATCTTACGTTATTCGGGACTCTCATTTAATATGCAAAACAGTAAATTATGATTATAAATCAACATGTTGTATTTCAAAGCCTTTTTATGACTATAAAAAGAGTTTTGAAAAATAAAAAAGCTTTCATTGAGAGCAAAGAAAGAATGTATAAAAAGTATTTTCAATAAAATAATTATATTTGAAGTGCTGATCAAAGCTATTGAGAGTGCAGTCCATAAAATGAGCAGAAGTAGCTTGTTGGTGTATTTTCTAGAAAAATCATGAATGTTCGATTGTTAATTCATCCTTGCTTGGAAAGCTCGCTTCAGTTCAAATAGAAAAAGAGAGAGGTAAAGAGATTTATAGGATAAGATATGCTGGAATTATTCAGTATTAAGATGCAATGAATGCTGCTTATATTTCTCTTTTTTAACTATTTTATGAGAGTGAAAATTTAAATAATAAGAAAATAATTTTATTTATTTTCTTTAAACAGTTATTAGTAGATAAAAAATTCTCTTTTAATCTATAAATTAAAAAAATAATGATTTTGTAAAAGCCTTGTAAGCTTTATAGGTTAATTTTAAATATCATGCATTGATTTTGAATTATGCAGATTATTTATGTCAACCATAATAATAGTGAGCATAGACAATGACATTTAATTTTTTCGTCAATTTATTTCTATTTGTTATTTTTTTATTGTTGGTTTCTCAAAGTAAGAAAATGCAATGGAGTCTTTCACTACGTGTTATGCTATGGCTTATCCTTGGCTTGATTTTTGGAAGTGTTTTGCAGTTTATTTATGGAGAGGGTGAAAGCACTTTATTGAAATCCGTTGAATGGTTTAACATTGTCGGTGAGGGCTATATTTTATTGTTGCAAATGATTGTTATGCCATTGGTTTTTATCTCTATCGTTTCAGCAGTTGCTCATTTACATTCTGTTTATGCTGTTGGAAAGATGAGTATAATAACAATTTCAATATTGCTTTTTACAACGGCTCTTTCAGCATTGGTTGGTGTGCTTGTGGTTAATTTTTTTGGATTAACAACCGATGGTTTGGTGCATGAAGGGCAAAATGTTTCTGCTCTTCTTGAAGGTCATATTTCTAAACTTGGAGATATGAATATACCAAAGATGATTTTGTCTATGATTCCTAAAAATCCATTTGCTGAGTTGAGTGGAGCTAAACGTACGTCAATTATTAGTGTTGTGATTTTTGCGTCATTTTTAGGTGCATCGGTTCTTCTTTTAAAGAAAGATGAGCCAGAAAAAGGAGAAAAAGCGCTTTTATTTATTCAAGTGGCACAAGCTTGGATTATGCGGTTAGTCCGTATTGTGATTGCTTTGACGCCTTATGGTATTTTTGCACTTATGACGAAAGTAGGAGCAATATCGCGTATTACAGATATTTTAAATTTACTGGTTTTTATCATTGCCTCTTATGTCGGTATTATTTTAATTTTTGGAATTCATGGTGTATTGCTTGGTATTTCTGGGATTAATCCCTTTCGTTTTTTCAAAAAGGTTTTACCAGTTTTAACATTTGCTTTTAGCAGTCGTTCAAGTGCTGCAAGTATTCCTTTGAATATTGAAGCGCAAACACAGTGGATAGGTGTACCACAATCCATTGCGAGTTTTGCAGCTTCTTTTGGGGCAACAATTGGACAAAATGGTTGTGCTGGTCTTTATCCAGCGATGCTTGCGACCATGATTGCACCCTCTATGGGTATTAATCCTCTTGATCCTACTTGGATTGCTACGCTTATTGGTGTTGTAACGTTGAGTTCTATTGGTGTTGCTGGTGTGGGGGGAGGTGCTATTTTCGCTGCATTGATTGTGTTACCAATTATGGGGCTTCCTGTTACTTTGGTTGCTGTACTTATCTCTATTGAACCGCTAATTGATATGGGACGGACTGCTCTAAACGTGAGCGATTCAATGATAGCTGGAACGGTCACCAGTCAAATATTACGGACAACAGATAAAAGTATTTTTAAAAAATAATTTTAGATTATATTTTTTGGGGCTGTAAAACATCTGTAAGAGATATTTGCGCTGAACCAGGTTGTAGCGGTTTTTGTTGATTGGGATGAGGAGCCCAACCAGAGAGCCAGATGAAAGAAAAATGTGCACGAATACGTCCATCAGGATCACTAAATCGTTGTGCATAGATTTCAGCTGCGCGGAGAAAAAAACGTTTGGATACAGGGCGTCGTGAACGATTGATGAGTGCATTTTGCATTCCCATAGCTTTAAGATCGTGCATAAGGTCAAACATTGTATTATAACGTATTGTGATATCTTCAACGTCTGCTACAGGCAGGGCAAAGCCAATACGCTGTAAAAGAGCGCCTGCATCACGAATGTCGGCAAAAGGGTAGATTCTAGGGCTTGCTCCATCATAAATTTCACTTTCAGCTTGCAGCAGGCTTTCGCGCAATTCTCTTAATGTACCAGCTCCTGCCATAACAGCAAGAAATAAGCCATCTGGTTTAAGGGTATTTTTTATCTGGCTTAGAACACCAGGGGTATCATTGGTCAATTGTAATGAAAGAAGTGAAACAATAAGGTCACAGTAACTTTGAGGTAAATCAAGAAATTCTCGATGACGTAAATGAAATTTTTTATCATGGCTTTGATAAAGCGGATCGGTCTCAATGCGTTCTATGGAACAAACTTTTCCAGATTTCATTAAAGCTTGCGCAGCAAGGTCTGTATGGCTGTGTAAATCGAGAGCTAATGTAAAGAGGCGATCAACAGTGCTAAGGCGTTTATAGAGATCTTCTGCCATGTGAGAGAGTAAAAAGTCACATCCTTTTTTTGCTTTTTGAAAGGCACGTTTTCGGAATTGTTCAATGCGGTTATGATCAAAAATTAAAGGATGCGACATATTGTAGAACACTTTCGATCTATGAAAGAATATATTTTGAAAAGGTTCATTATTTGTGCAAGCTCTGTCAAGTTTATAATATGAAAGAAATAAATTTATAGAAGGTAAGAGTTTTTAAAGGAATTAAAATTATAAGTTTAGGAAATACAAAGGAACTTTTGTTCTGAGGGAAACTTGTAAAAGCCTAAATTTATAATGTTGTATTTTCGAGAAGCGGCGTTAAATAGCGGAGATATACTAAGTAAGTTCGTTGAACGCTTGAAAACGATACTTTATCCACCAATTTGTCCTGGATGTAAGCAAAATGTTTTTACTTATGGTACGATTTGCTCCGAATGTTGGAAAGATCTTCAATTTATCACAAAACCTTATTGTCCTGTTATGGGGACTCCTTTTGTTTGTGATATGGGGGATGGTTTTCTTAGTGGTGAAGCACTCCGTAATTCCCATCCTTTTTCACGTGTTCGCTCAGTCATTGTTCATAAAGGGCTTGCACGAACTTTAGTAACGCGCTTAAAATATGGTGATCATATAGAATTGGCATCATTTATGGCCAATTGGATGATGTTTGCTGGACGCGAGGTTATTGATGATTGTGATGTTATTATTCCCATTCCATTGCATTTTCGTCGTTTTTGGGAGAGGCGTTATAATCAATCTGCTGAGCTTGCACGTTACATTGCAGCATCACAAAAAAAGCTTTTAAAACCGAGTTGGCTTGTTCGTTGTCGGCATACCCGTCCGCAGGTTAGTCTTTCTTCGAGAGAGAGAAAACTTAACGTAAAAAATGCTTTTAAGGTTTCGCATAAAGTTAAAAAATATCTCAAAGGATGTTCTGTTTTGCTGATTGATGATGTATTTACAACGGGTGCAACAGTTACAGCAGCAGCTGCTGCATTAAAAGATGCAGGTGCACGACAGGTTGATGTGCTAACATTTTCGCGTGTTCTCAAAGAAGATTCTATTTTTCCCTCTTCTTAAGAGGAATTTAAAATGAATATTATTAAAAAATATTGGAGGATAATACTATGAAAGAGGTAATAATTTATACACGCCCTAACTGTCCTTATTGTACAAAAGCACGTGATTTGCTTAATAAAAAAGGCGTAAAGTATACAGATATTGATGCTTCCACATCCCTTCGCCAAGAAATGGTACAGCGTGCAAATGGACGTAATACATTTCCACAAATTTTCATAGGTGATTATCACGTTGGCGGTTGTGATGATCTTTATGCTTTAGAGGCTGAGGGAAAGCTCAATTCTTTATTACAAGGCATATGATATTTGTAAATTACATATTCTTAAGACCGTTTTGCAAGAAGGAGATAGTTAACGCCCATGTCTTTTGAGCGATTCCAGCTGTCGTTTAATGGGTTATAAGTAATACCTATCTCATCAATGACAGTCAGAGCGTTTTTTGATAAGAAATTTTTAAGTTCTAGAGGTTTTAGGAATTTTTTATAATCATGGGTTCCTTTAGGAAGCCAACGTAGAATATATTCAGCGCCTACAATAGCAAGCCCCCATGCTTTCCATGTGCGGTTGAGTGTTGAGACAAACATCACCCCTTGTGGTTTCAGCATTTTTGCTGTAGCTTCTATGAAGAGATTAACGTCAGCGACATGTTCAACAACTTCCATATTAAGGATGATATCAAATTTTTCTCCTTCATTGGCAAGTACTTCTGCTGTCGTCGTGCGGTAATCAATGGAAAGATCATTTTGAGCTGCATGGGTTTTTGCGACTTCAATATTTGTTTGTGCAGCATCAACGCCTACAACTATAGCACCAAGACGTGCCATTGGTTCAGATAACAAGCCTCCTCCACAGCCAATATCAAGAATTTTCAAATTGTGAAAGGGCGTAAGTGAAGAAGGGTCACGATTAAACTCTAAACAGATTTTTTCTCTGATGTAAGCAAGGCGTGTTGGGTTAAATTGGTGAAGAGGTCGAAATTTTCCTTGTGGATTCCACCATTCTGTAGCAATACGTGAAAAATGATCAATTTCACTTTGATCAATAGTTGTTTGTGTTTCATCGATCATGTTGCCTTCCTTTATTTTTAATGATCAGGTCAAGTAGATTTTATACAAAGTCAAGAGAAATTAATATAATCATAATGAAACTTGCACAAATGATAGATATTCGCTATGTCGAGAAAATGGTTAGTTGATACAGCATCTAATTCTCATTACTGTTTGAGATAAGAGATGTAAAGGTAAGAGTGTTATTAATGGCGCGCATTGTCATGAAATTTGGTGGAACGTCTGTAGCAAACATTGAATGTATTCATAATGTTGCAAGGCATGTCAAAAGAGAGGTTGATGCAGGCAATGAGGTTGCCGTTGTCGTATCTGCGATGGCTGGTAAAACGAATGAACTTGTTCAGTGGACAAGTGATGCTTCCTCTATGCATAGAGATGCTCGTGAATATGATGTTGTGGTTGCTTCTGGTGAACAGGTTACGTCAGGTTTGTTGGCTTTGACACTTCAAGAAATGGGGGTGAATGCACGTTCATGGCTTGGTTGGCAAATTCCTATTCATACAGACAATGCGCATGGCCGTGCACGTATTACTAATATTGATGGATCTTTTTTAATCGAGTGTTTTCAGGAAGGTCAGGTTGCCGTTATTGCTGGTTTTCAGGGGTTATCTCCGGATAACCGGATTTCTACCTTAGGGCGTGGGGGATCAGATACAAGTGCTGTTGCTATAGCCGCTGCTGTACAAGCTGATCGCTGTGATATTTATACGGATGTGGATGGTGTTTATACAACGGATCCACGTATAGAGCCGAAAGCGCGTCGTTTACCAAAAGTAGCTTTTGAAGAAATGCTAGAAATGGCTTCTCTTGGTGCAAAGGTTTTACAGGTTCGTTCTGTTGAATTGGCAATGGTTCATAAGGTTCGTACCTTTGTGCGTTCAAGTTTTGAGGATCCTGATGCGTTAGGCATGGAGGATCCAATGAGTTCTTCTGGAACACTTATTTGCGATGAGGATGAAATTGTGGAACAACAAAATGTTACTGGTATTGCTTTTGCTAAGGATGAAGCACAAATTTCCCTTCGTCGGCTTGCCGATCGTCCAGGGATTTCGGCAGCAATTTTTGGTCCCTTGGCTGAAGAAAGCATTAATGTTGATATGATTGTGCAAAATATTTCTGAAGATGGCTCAAAAACTGATATGACTTTTACTGTACCATCATCAGATGTAGAAAAAGCCGTTACACTTCTTGAAAAGAATCGCAAAGAAATTGGATTTGATGTTCTCCAGTTTGAAAGCGATCTCGCCAAGGTATCTGTGATTGGTATTGGAATGCGTAGCCATGCAGGTGTTGCCGCTACAGCATTTAAGGCTTTGGCTGAAAAGGGTATTAACATTCAAGCAATTACGACCTCAGAAATTAAAATTTCTATTTTGATTGATAGTGCTTACACTGAACTTGCGGTTAGAACATTACATGCTGTTTATGCACTTGATAAGGGATAAGTATTTTTTAGGTTCAACAGAGTTTCAATAACGTAAAGCTTTAATATATATTAATAATTTTTGTTAAGGATATTTATATTTTAACTTAAATGGAATATTTAATACAGCAGGACTCTCTCATTTTAAACTTGTTCATGATGAATTTAAAATGGTCACTTATACATTACAAGAGAAAGATGTTTGGGTAAAAAACTGTTTAAGAAGGGATATAAAATATGCCGTCTATAAACGTTTTAGAGCCTATAGAGTGAGATGGAGAAGACTTTACGATAAGCCTTAATAGAACTAAGGAACAATGCACTGCGTTTATTCAAAGAATGCATGTTACATGAGGGACAGCCTCGTGAATACAGATTTAATATTATAAATCTTAGAGAAATGGGAGCTCATTGGATTAGTGACGGAATTACCAAAATAGAATTGATGATGTATTTTCTAGAGATGTTTAGTTTGTCATCAAATGATTGTTTATGACTTTATGTATATCTTGAAAATTTAATTTTTTCCGTATTACGAGGCAATAAAAAATATATCTCTATAGATAATATTTATGTTGCACTATAAGTTATAAAATTACCATGTCTTATGCGTTTATAGCTTCTTCAGAAGTACTTTTCATAAAATAATGATAATGTTACAGTGTGTTTCTTTTATGATTTTATTACTTAAATTTTTTTCATGTCTATTTCTCTTTTTTGAATTATGATTAAGATTTTCAAAGTTTTTGATACCTCCATATGTTCTTTAGGTTAACTTTCTTCCCTTAACTACTCTATTATAAGTATTTTCTGTGTCATACTGCCAATCACACATGAAATACATTCTTTCGTTTTTGCAGTATATTGTGCTAGTTTCTTATCATGTTTACATATTTTGCAAATGGTGGTCTTTGTAAGCAAAACTCTTCTTGTGAGAAATATAGCCATATTATTTTACCCTTCTTGTATTTTATGTGGCGTTGTACAATTTGAAAGTTTCGGAAATATTGCTTTTTAAATTATCTATGAAGAGTATTTTATGATATCAAGAAATATAGAGCGTGCTCTTTAAACAAAAAGAAAATAAATATCAAATAAGAGCGGAAAAAGGGGAGAACAACGATATATATGCTCTATTTTTCCACCAATCATATGTTTTAGAATAGTCTAAATGACTAGGATTTTCTTTTTTCCCGCGAGTTAATTACGTAAACTAGAGTGCTCCCTGTGGAAGCATGCTTCAAGTTTAATTCTTTCATGGAGTGAGACAAGCGATGTGTCGATGATAAAAAACGGGAATATTTTTCCACTCCATTGTCAATCTAGTAGTGATGTTATGACGTTGTTATTCCAAATAAATCTTTTGTTTTTTGTTACCTGTATCAATATCTAATGTCAGTGCAGATGCATATTTGATGGTATATTGAGACGGATAAGGGGCCTACGAGCAACTCCTGTTTTTGTATGCCAGATAGGAATAAGGATGTTGCGTATACCTGGTGGGGTAATTTCTGAAATGGAGATAAAACCTAATTGGGTGAGATGAAGCCATAAAAGTGAAAACCAACTTCCATTTTACAACTTCCTTTTAATTCTGCTTTACAATTTTCAAAGGTATTGACAGCAATATCTTTTAAATAATGGATATTACACATTGGTTCACGTTTTTGTTTATTTGCGTTATTTAAATCTATATGCCTTTCACGTAAAACAAAACGCTATTATAGTGCCAATTTACGCGCTTGTTTTGAAAAAATATCTCTCAAGTCCATTTCACGGCACCGACCATGAATGGTATAACGGTAAAGCCATTGTGCGCCCCATCTCCTTCTTAGATCAAAGGTGTCAGTTGGCCGTCATCATTTAATTTTTAGTTTTTGTGTTGAACAACTCTTGTATGGATATGGTGAAGCAGTCTTCTTTCTTCAAATAATCCATATTTCTCATCGGCTTGTGACGTGTAAGAGAATAGTCTTGATTGATTTATCATGTACAGATTTGAAATGAAGAAATCATACGATATTTGAACTCCATTCAAGATTTATAATGATAAATTAAATATTTTTTATCCAAAAATAATGTGCTTTTAAGCAGATAAAAATTAAAGTTATTTAGAATACCGCAATAAAATCAGTAACGAGGAGGGTGGTTTATTGAAAAAAAATAAACCATGGAATTACTTAACTGATTATTGAATTTTGCTTATTCTTATCTGTTTCGTATGATTAAACATAAGATATTGATTTATAATAATTAATTTTTTCTTTATAGTGAATAATAGTCCTGACGAAAGGCAGCTTTTCTGAAACCACGAAGCCTTTCATATTGAAACAATTAAAATCATTTTTGTGCACACCATGAGTGGAGCCGGTGCATGAGTAAAAGAATATTGAAGAAAGGAATAAAAATATCTCTTATAAGTCTTCTTAAGAGTCAAAGGTGTTGTAACATTAGAGGCTCGTAAATAGTATGATGATGTTAGTTTTCTCCTTCATAAGTGTAAAGATGAGGCGAGACAACAGCTTTTACATTAAATATCGTCCGAACCCAACAAATGAGCGAAATCGCTTTTTAAAAGTTCTGCATAAAAATGTATTTTTAGTTAGTTTGTTAGGAACTATGAGAAATTCCTTTATTGCGCTTAATATAAATAAATCCATATCCCAGACCGATAAGGGCAGATAAACCTGAGCCACAAAGGACCCCAATTTTTGCCGCATCAAGCAGAATAATATCTTTAAAAGCGAGCATTGAAACAAAAATAGACATTGTAAAGCCAATTCCTGCTAAAAAACCAATGAGTAAAACGCCTGTCCAGGTCATATGAGGGGGGAGGCGGCATAGCCCTGATTTTACAGCTATATAACTGGCAGTGATAATACCAAGAGGCTTACCGATGAAAAGACCAATGACAACACCCAAAACAATCAAGAATGATTTGTCAGAAGAAAGATCAAAGTTTGCAAAACTTACTCCTGCATTTGCGAAGGCAAAAACTGGCATGATACCGTATGCAACCCATGGATGCAATGCTTTTTGAACACGTGTTACTGGGGCGATCATGGCCCGTTGTCCTTTGCGCATCTTTTTCAATGCTGTTGAAATATGATGCAGATCTGTTTTTGTATTTTTTTCTTGAAGAATTTGCATAGCGTTACTGAGCATGGTGAGTGGCGCTACAAGAGTACGGGTAGGAAGAACGGGAGTCATCATCCCTAAGATTACGCCAGCAAGCGATGGGTGAACGCCTGTTACCATTAAACCCCACCAAATGATTGCACCAGGTAAAATGTAAAGCCATGCTGATGCAAGCCCGATCCACTGAAAAAATAGTACCAAAGCAATACCCGCTCCTGCAATCATTAAACCGCTAGGATCAATGTTTGTTGAGTAGAAAAAAGCAATAATAAGAACAGCGATAATATCGTCAATAATTGCTAATGATAGAAGAATAATATGAAGATTAGAGGGAATTTTTTTCCCTAGAAGAGCAAGAATACCTAGAGCAAAGGCAATATCTGTTGCTGTTGGCACAGCCCAACCGCGGATATGTCCCTCGTTAAAATTGAAGATAAAGTAAATAATTGCAGGAACACAAACGCCCCCTATTGCAGCAACAATTGGTAAGATTGCTTGTTTAAAATCGGCAAGAGCCCCTTCATGAATTTCGCGTCGAATTTCCATTCCTGCGACGAGAAAGAAAATAGTCATAAGGGCATCATTAACCCAGAAATGTAAATCCCATGAAAGAGTGAAATGACCCAAATTAAAGCCAAGAGGTGTATGCCAAAAAGATTCATAGAAAGCAGCATATTTAGAATTGGCAAAAATAAGTGCAGAAGCAGCAGCTAATAAAAGAACAACACCACTAAGAGCTTCAATATGGAGAAAACGCTCGATAGCAGAAAGCGCTTGATTAGTGACACGAGAAGCGCGATTAGGCAGGCGATTTGAAGATAAATCAGACATGAACAACTCCAAGCATCGTCAATTTTAGATTCTATACTCTCTGTATAAATGACTTTGTATGATACCTTCTGTATCATACAAAAGAAAAAAGAGGAATAAAGTTCTTAATTTATAGACAAGATCATCATGTTTAAAGCACAAAATGTTTAACGCGACGCTTCATTTTTAATAGTGAGATGTACTTTGCTTAAAGCCTTAGATAGATCATTTTGTAGAGCAGATTCGAGATCAACTATTGCGAGACCTTTATTATCTTTTGCTTTAATTTTAACGATCAATGTTTGTGGATTTTTAGCAAATTCTCCTAAGGATTTTGAAATTTTTTCTGCTTCGTCATGATTTTTTAGCAGAATTTTTGGGGTCTGCGTCATCATTAGATAGAAATCGTCATAAAGTTCCTTTTTTAGATCATGTTGGCTGTCATTAAGATTTTGCGCAAGATAAGAAAAAAGCTTATCAATGAAACCTGCATCCGTATATTGTATATCAATTTCATTGATGCCAAGGTCTTGAGACGCAGCAATCATTATATTTTTCTGACCAGAAAAAAGCTTTTCATCAACATCAATAACCTTAGCCGAGATGTTCCCAGATCCAACGTTTTTCATATTGAAAGACATTGTATCAAGAAAGAGCATACGTTTTTTTTCATCGTAAGAAATATCAATTTTTCCTGAAACATTAAAGCGCTCAAAGTTCAGATTTTTGAAGAACTCTAAGTCTTTTTCATTCATTTTTTTAGGTAAAACGGAAAGGTTATTGAGAGAAAGAAAAAGCTTTTTAGGGATAGGTTGTTTCCACAAACTTGGTTTGAATTGGAATGATTCGAGCGTTGCTTTCAACTGCGGTATATCAACGGTGATATTATCAACTTTGGCATCCGCTGAGGTAATGGCGAGCAGTATGTTTAGAAGAAGACCATTTTGTGCTACTTTTTCAGCGATTTTATTATTCTCTTTTCTTGCATTAAGATAAGCTTTGATTAATTTTTCAGGAGTTTGCTCAAGCGGTTTCATCTTTAAACCAGATGTTTTAAACTGCCCAAGGAAGAAAGAGCTGTTTTTTTCTGCTTCTTCAAAAATATCGACACTTATATTATTCAAAGAAATGGGGCCAGTAACGGTTTTACCTTGATTGAGAGCATTGTTTTTTCCAAAAATGATAGAGTAGGCATAGTTGATGTCGATATCATGGGCTTTTATTGTATTACTTTTAGCCATAAGTTGCATCTGTTTGGCACCATTTGCTACGATCGTTTTAAGATCCATATTTTTGATACTAACTGAATGGATATGGTTATTTCTAAAATCAGAAAGCTGGAAATTCTTGATTTCAACCGTTTCTGTTCGGTTATTTTTATTTTCTATAGAAAGTTGTATATTGGGAGCAATAATTGAGGAAAGCTCAATACGCATCATTGATTGTAAAAGACGTGATGTTATCGTTCTATCTTTTTCTTTTAAGGATACATTCCGAAGGGAAATTTGGGGAATTTGCACATGAATATTATTATACTTTAAATCAACATTATAAAATGTAAAAGTTCCGGGAATAAAGGAAAGAGGAGGACGGGCAGAAATGGCGCCAATTTTAAGTGATGTACCAGCTGGAACAGGTATTGTCACATTCTTCAAATTGATTTTACCTAGAATGCTTACTTCAGATGTTTCGGCTTTTATGGAATGACGGGCTATTTCTTTTCTTACAAAACCGTCAAGATAGGGTTTTGCAATATAAAATCCACCAACAATTATAATTGCCAAGATAGCAACAAATCCAATAATGCAAGTGAGCCAATATCTGAGGTTACTTTGATACCCACTATTAAGATTGACCATTCTTTCTTCTTTCATTTTTATCACTCTTTGAATTGAGAGTGAAGATAAATTCTTTTAAGCAACGACAAAGGTTTAAATATAGCGTGTACCAGTTTCAACAATTATCTACTCTCTATATTAGAGTTATTCTCATCTTTTTTGCAATATAGCTTTATCAACTTTTATCAATTTTCTTTGGGTTCAGCACTTTATAGAAAAGCACGCATAATAAGGAGAGGCAAGTTTATGCGCATCATAATTTTTTATCACTTTAAAATTATCCTAAAATATTTCGATGTCTGCTTTTATCTTGCTGCTGTTTATAGGAATATTTAAAACATAAAAAATATGTTCTTGTTCATTATAATTTAATGGGGAGAGGTAAGTGTTATGACAGAAAATCAAATAATGGCTTTTTCGATCATTGGTCTCATGATGGTTGTTTTTATTTGGGATCGATTTCGTTATGATCTTGTTGCTATTTGTACTTTATTAATAGCTTGTGCCCTTGGTCTTGTCAGTCCGAAGGAAGCTTTTAGCGGTTTTAGTAATGATATCGTTATTATCGTGGGGAGTGTGTTTGTTGTCAGTACGGCTGTATCTCGCTCTGGTATAATGGAATTTATTATTCAACGGATATGGCCAGACGTGAAATCGGTGCGTCTTCAATTAGCGTTTTTGGTTCTTTCTGTTGTCGTATTATCAATGTTTGTTAAAAACATTGGTGCTTTGGCGATTATGCTTCCGATAGCTTTTCAGTTTGCACGTCGTTCTCAGGTTTCTCCTTCTGTCTTTTTGATGCCCATGGCCTTTGGTTCTTTGTTGGGGGGGCTTATGACACAGATAGGAACATCTCCCAATGTTGTTATTTCAGCGATGCAAGAACGTTTAGCAGGAACACCTTTTACTATGTTTGATTTTACACCAGTTGGTGCGGTTGTTGCGACGGCTGGTGTTGTATATTTGGTTCTTTTTTATTGGCTTTTGCCTGTGCGTGTGCGTTCAGGTGTATCATTTGATGATGCCATTGATATTCGTAATTATGTTGCAGAAGTACATATTCCAATAAATTCACCGATTGTGGGAAAAAATATTGTTGATTTGGTTAAGCCATCAAGTGGTGATGTTATGGTGATTCAAATCATCAGAAACAAAGTATCTATTTCACCATTACCAGATTTTGTTTTGTCTGAAAATGATATTATTTTGCTGGAAGGATCACATACAGGGTTAGATAGCGTGATGAATTCTGCTCGTTTAGAGTTTTCTAAGGGGCGAACTATTGTTGCAGGTGATAAGGACAGTAATATTGATATTATTGAAGCAGTCATTACCCATAATTCACCTCTTATCGGTATTAGTGCGAAAGAGTTTTCCTTATTTGATCGCTATAATGTAAATTTGCTTGCGTTAAGTCGTCAACATGAAAGGGTGCGGGGAAGACTTGATGATATTATTTTCCATCTTGGAGATGTGATTGTTTTGCAAGGACAGGATGCAGTTATTCCAAATTTATTAAGAGAATTGAAATGCTTGCCCCTAGCAAAACGAAATATTGTGTTTGGAAATTTACGACATGGTTTCATCTCTTTAGCTGTTTTATTTATAGCAATTATTTTTACAGCTTTTCATATTGTTCCAGTTGCTTTTTCTTTCTTTTCTGCTGCTGCTGCAATGGTGATCTTTCGTGTTTTGCCCGCGCGTGATCTGTATCAGGCATTAGATGGCTCAATATTAGTGCTATTAGCGGCTCTTATTCCAGTGAGTGAAGCGTTAGAGAAAACAGGATGTACGGATCTCATTGGTCAATGGCTGAGCCAATTGGCAATATTTTTCCCGCCATCCGGTGCTTTAGCGCTTATGTTGGTGACAGCTATGTTGGTTACGCCATTTTTGAATAATGCAGCAACAGTGATGATGGTAGCACCAATTGCGTCAAGTTTTGCTCATTCCCTTCATTATAAGCCTGAAGCTTTTTTGATGGCTGTTGCAATTGGTGCGGGCTGTGAGTTTCTTACACCTATTGGACATCAAAGTAATATGCTCGTGATGGCGCCAGGAGGATATCGTTTTAGTGATTATCCACGTTTAGGTGCTCCATTGGCGGTGTTGATCGTTATTATTGCTGTTCCAATGCTTATGTGGGTTTGGCCTTTACAATAGGATATTTTTAGAAACTTTAAGAATCAATTATAAAAGGTTGTTAATCGTATGAAGATAAGTTGAAGGGATATACTTTATATAAAGAGCTTTAACTGAAGATTTGGAATTATACCACACTGTAATCATGGCGCTTCGGTATTTTTGATACAGATAAAAATTTATCTATTTGGTTTTAGTAGATATTCATGGAAATTTACTGTTTATTCAAGTTTTTTCAAGAATTGGTTTTTCTATTATAATTGTATAATCCAATACAACCAACGATTGCGGTTGAAGACTTTAAAAGATTATTCCTCTATATAATGGAGAGAAAGTTCGCTTGAGATGATAGGCAATCATGATAAATATTAAGGCAGTGAATTTTTCATAATATGTAAAAGCTGTAATGTGAACAAACAGGGTGCTTACATCATTTTCGATTAAGACTGTTGCAAAAATCTGATTGAATTGGCTACATGTTGATTTAAAATAAATAAACGAGCAATTTAAAGATTTTTAGTTAATTAGGGCTACCATCTTTATCCATTTATGCGTAAAAGCACAGGTGAAGTAACTTTTTTCAAGGTATGATATATGTCGTATGATAGTTTTATTGCTGAAGTGAATGCAGAATTTCGTCAGGAAAAGGCGCTTGCTTTTTGGAGACGGTATGGTTTTTCAATTATTGGAGCGGCTGTTCTTTTTATATTCATGATAGTTGCTTATCAAGTTTACCATCATACACAAATAAAGAAAGCTGGTTATATTGGTGATGCATTTGTAAAGAGTCTTGATCTTGCGGATACACGTGATTTTGATAAAGCGATAAAGCAATTAGAAACTGTTAAAACCTCTCATTTTGGGGGGTATCCTTTTCTTGCTCGTTTACGTGAGGCTTCTTTACTCATGGAGAAAGGTGATATTATTAAGTCAGTGGAGATCTTTGATTCTGTTGCAGCGGATGAGAAAGCACCGCAGATTTTGCAGAAAGTTGCAAAAATTCGGGCGGCTTATATTCTGGTTGATACAGGGACATTAGCTGATGTTGAAAAGCGCATCAAAGATATGGCAAGTGATACCGATCCTATGCGTATGTCTGCAAGAGAAGCTTTAGGCTTAGCTGCTTATAAGGCGGATAAAATGGATGAGGCGGTTTATTATTTTAAGAAAATTTCTGAAGAAGGTTCTTTGGGTTTAAAAATAACAGATCGGGCTCGAATGATGCTTGAGCTTATACAAGCTGAGGGCAAGGCAAATAAGGAATAAATCGATGAGCCTTACCATTGCTATCGTTGGTCGTCCCAATGTTGGGAAGTCAACACTATTTAATCGTTTGGTTGGGCAAAAATTGGCTTTGGTTGATGATAAGCCTGGTGTAACACGTGATCGGCGTATTCATGCGGCAAAACTTCAAGATCTACGTTTTGATGTGATTGATACGGCTGGGCTGGAAGAAGCAGGTGATCATACACTTGAGGGGCGTATGCGTTCTCATACAAAAGTTGCAATTGATGAAGCGGATCTTATTTTATTTGTATTTGATGCAAAGAGCGGAATAACACCAAGTGATTTAAATTTTTCTTCATTGGTTCGCAAATCAGGAAAGCCAATTGTGCTTGTTGCCAATAAGTCTGAGTCAAGAGCGGCAACAGGAGGAGAGTATGAGGCGTGGTCATTAGGTTTGGGAGAGCCATGCCCAATATCGGCTGAACATGGTTTGGGACTTAGTAATCTGCGTGATGCAATTATAGATGCTGTTGGGTCAGAGCATGTTTTTGGCAACAACAAAGAAGAAGATAGAATGATACAACCTGCATCTGTTGGTGATGATGTAAAGGATTTGGAAGAAGAAGAGCTTATTTACGATGAAAGTAAGCCCATTAGGATTGCAATTGCGGGGCGTCCCAATACAGGAAAATCCACTCTTATCAATAGTATGTTGAAACAAGAGCGATTGTTAACAGGACCAGAAGCAGGACTCACGCGTGATTCTATTTCTGTAGATTGGGAATGGCGTGGTCGTCATATTAAACTTTTTGATACTGCAGGTTTACGTCGAAAGTCGAGAATTCAAGAAAAATTAGAAAAACTATCTGTTGCAGATACTTTGCGTGCTATTCGTTTTGCAGAAGTGGTGGTCATTGTTTTTGATGCAACGATACCTTTTGAAAAGCAGGATTTACAAATTGCTGATCTTGTGATTCGTGAAGGGCGTGTTCCAGTTATTGCTTTCAATAAGTGGGACCTTATTGAAAACAGTCAGACCACATTGATTGATTTGCATGAAAAATGTGCGCGATTTCTTCCTCAAGTTCGTGGTTTGAGAGCTGTTCCTTTATCAGGACAATATGGTCAAGGGATTGATAAACTGATGGAAAATGTCATGATGATGCACCGTGTATGGAATCGTCGCATTTCGACGGCTAAATTGAACCAATGGCTTGGAACTGTTGTGGCACATCATCCACCTCCTGCGGTTTCTGGACGTCGACTTAAGGTTAAATACATCACACAGGTTAAGACACGTCCTCCTGGATTTATGATTTCCTGCTCGCGCCCCAAAAGTATGCCTCAGTCGTATTTGCGTTATCTTGTCAATGGGTTACGTGAAACATTTGATATGTCTGGTATACCCATTCGCATATCATTACGAGCCTCTGATAATCCTTTTGCGACACGTTCCAAGAAGAAATGATAACTCTTTAATTTTTTAAGTGAATGAAATCTATACTTAAGAATCTTAAAAATAAGTTTTTTAAATGATCGTGCTTTTCATAAAAGAAAAAGTTTTATTTGCTAAAGTTTTAATTTTATTGATAATCATTTATCATGAGCGCTATTGAATAGAGTTCTCTCATCTTGATAAAGATCATTTATTTGCATGTCATGAGAAGAGTTTAATAGGGAGTATTTAAGAAAGAGTACATAATCCTCTTAATGGGTTATTAAAGTGCAAGAATAGATGCAATATGAGGGTAGGGGAATGTAATTATGATGCTTGTTTGAAAAGCAGCATTAGATTATCGTTTCATAAAAATAAAGCTTATGAATAAGCGCTTTTGCTTACGATAGTTTGTCTGAATAAAAAGCAAAAATATTTGCTGAATCTACGGATATTCAATTGTAAAGAGCGAAATTCATAAAAGTGGATTAAAATTGTATAAAGTAGTATGGTAATCGTATTTAAATTTTATTGTGTTCTATTGGCTTAATCTATTTGAAATTTTGGATTTATTAATATCTTGTATTTAAAGGACCTTCTCTTAATACCCTCAAGCTCATTTCGTGATGAGGCCTGTAATGGCGTATATAAAATACTTTACGAATAGGATCATATAGAAACCATTGATTATTTCATTTTCATAAAATAAAAAGTGCAAGTTTATTCGAATAAAAGGAGAAAACCAACGCTCTCATACTGTTTTTAGCTTTCTATGTTCTCTTTCAAAACTAGGACTGATATAACATTGGGAGTCGGAAAATAAGATGGTATTGGTTTACACCTTTTGTTAAGTGTAAAAATGGTTGTTCTATGAGTTTTATATTATTCACGTGAACTTTTCGTTATACATTCACGGGTGCTGTCGTGAAATCGGTTTAGGTGCTTGGAATATCTTTTTAAGAAAGCGTGTAAATTGAAAAATACGTTATTTCTGCAATAAAATTTATACGATAACTTGTGATAGATTTCTTTTAGTATCTTGACGAATAAATTCGGGAACAATATGATGCACACGGTTTTATGAAATGTATTCTTGCGTTGCTTTTTAATTAAGGAGCCAATGATGGCGATGGGCGAGAAACCCGTTATGAGCCGTAAGGAGGCTGAAGAGGAAAAGCAAGGAGAGTGTCTTCATTCAGAGGATTTGGAATGTCGTAGTAGGAACTTAAGCGTAGCTTTAGTGCGCAAGCAAGCATTAAAGAAGCGGGAGCATAGGAATAAGCGGGAAAAATCACAAGGAAGGATGGCAGGTGCAATTAAGCTTTCCAGTGAGTTTCTGGCAAGTATTATAGTTGGTATTGTTTTGGGGTTGGGGTTTGATAAGTTAGCAGGTTCATGGCCTTGGGGATTGGTATTTTTTCTCTTCTTTGGATTTGCTGCTGGTGTATTGAGTATTCTTCGGTCTGTGGGGTATGTTTCCTCCAGTCAATTAGGAAAAAAAGGCGTATTGCGCCAAGATAAACAAAATAAAGGGGCCAATGAGAGGTCCGATAAATGAGGTTGAAGTGACAGCGCACGCTCCAGATCCTATTCATCAGTTTGAGGTTTTAAGGCTGATTAAGATTTCCATAGGAAATATGGATTTATCGTTTACAAATGTATCATTGTTTACAGTTCTCACGGTTGTTGTAACTTCTATTTTTCTCTTTATTTCATCATCGAGTCGTGGATTGGTTCCAACGCGGATGCAGTCTCTTTCGGAAATGGCATATGAATTTGTAGCATCGACTCTGCGGGAATCATCTGGTGTGCAGGGAATGCAGTTTTTTCCTTTAGTTTTTTCTCTGTTTACTTTTATTTTGGTTGCTAACTTTATTGGTCTCTTTCCTTATTTTTATACGGTTACGTCTCAAATCATGATCACGTTTTCGTTAGCAATGGTGGTAATTTTGACGGTGATTGGTTATGGCTTTTATAAGAATGGGGTCAGTTTTTTGAAACTGTTCGTTCCCAGTGGAGTTCCTGTTGTGGTTTTACCTCTGGTGACAATGATTGAGGTTATTTCTTTTCTCTCCCGTCCAATTAGTCTTTCTCTTCGTCTTTTTGCGAATATGCTTGCTGGTCATATTACGCTTAAAGTGTTTTCTGGGTTTGTTGTTTCAATGATTGGGGTAGGAATCGTAGGTGTTGGTGGTTCGATTTTACCGCTTATTATGACTGTAGCAATTACTGCTCTTGAGTTTTTGGTCGCATTTCTTCAGGCTTACGTCTTTACGGTTTTAACTTGTATGTATCTTAATGATGCAATTCATCCAGGACATTAATAGAACTGGCGGTTTTCCGTCGAATAATGCAATTTCGCTTTAAAGGAGAATAACATGGAAATGGTGCTTGCAGCAAAATATATTGGCGCTGGTCTTGCTTGCTTTGGTATGGCTGGAACAGCTTTAGGACTTGGTAATATTTTTGGTAGCTATCTTTCTGGTGCATTACGAAATCCATCAGCAGCAGATAGTCAGTTTGGACGTCTCGTCTTTGGTTTTGCTGTAACAGAAGCTTTGGGAATTTTTTCATTGCTCATTGCTTTATTACTTCTTTTTGGGGTTTAATCATTATCAAAAGGGTATATCTGTTCTTGCATGAGGAAAGATTTACCCTTTTAGGCTCTTAACTAGAGAGATGCCAGAGAGATGTTTGTCAGTTATCATCGGTTATAGAGGGCTTTAATAAGCTATTTAAAGGATGAAAGAAGATGTTTGTTTCAAGCGCTTATGCACAGAACACTGAAACGTCGATAGAACATATTAAAAAGGTAGCAGAGCATGCAAATCGTGTGTTTCCGCCTTTTGATTTTGTGCATTTTGGTTCGCATTTTTTCTGGTTGGCAATTTCTTTCGGACTGTTTTATCTTTTTATCTCCCGTGTAATTGTACCACGTATTGGCGGTGTTATTGAAACACGGCGAGATCGAATCGCATCTGATTTAGATCAGGCAATGCGCATGAAGCAAGAAGCAGACATTGTTGTTGAAACTTATGAGCGGAAATTAGCAGAAGCGCGTTTGAACGCGCAGGCTATAGCGCAGGTAGCTAGTGAAGAATTAAAAGAAAAGGCAGAGCTTGAACGGAAAGAAATTGAAGAGAGTCTAGAGAAAAAACTCGCAGATGCTGAAAAACAGATAGCAAAAATTCGGGATAAAGCGATGCAAAATGTTGGTTCTATCGCTGAAGAAGTAGCTCTTGAAATTGTGAAAAAATTGATTGACGTTGATATCAGCAAAGAGGCTGTTCGTTCAGTTGTTAAAACTGCGGATTATTGAGGAAGACAAAGATGACTGATACTTTTTGGGCATTTGTTGGGTTGGTTCTTTTTTTGGCTCTTTTAGTCTATTTCCAAATTCCACAGAGGGTTATACACCATCTTGATGCGCGCGCGAAACGTATCAAAGATGAACTGGATGAGGCTCTGCGTCTTCGTGAAGAGGCACAGGAAATATTGGCTGAATATCAACGCAAACATGCAGAAGCAGAAAAAGATGCGCAAGAAATTATTGCAGCAGCAAAGCATGAAGTTGAATCTGTTATTGCTGAGGCCCGTGCAAAGGCAGAAGAATATGTAAAAAACCGCAATAAATTGGCAGAACAAAAAATTGCCCAAGCAGAAGCGGATGCAATACGCATGGTTTCTTCATCAGCGATTGATTTGGCAATTTCTACAGCACGTACCCTTATTGCAAGGGAAATAGATTCTAACAAGGCAGATGAACTTATCAAAGAGTCTCTTGAGAAAGAATCATTTATCAAAATGAAAACATATCTTAATTAATGATATTTGAGAGATAAAGAACAGTCTCTTTGGTTGCATAATTTTCTCAATATTAATTAATAAAAGTCATAAAAAAGAAAAAATTATCTTCATTGTTTTTATCAGTTAATAGGGTATTTTGATTTTAAATGACAAGTTTTGAGAAGTCTGCAACCGATTGTGTAACAATGTGAGTATGTTTGAGAAGAGCAAGACGGTTAGCACGAACATCAGGTTTTTTATCATTCACCAATACTTTTTCAAAAAATATATCAATCAATTTTCCAAGTGGCGCTAGCACACTGAGTGCAAATGATAAATTTGTTGCATTGATGGGAGAAAGAACCTTTCTTTCTACTTCACAGATTGCATGATAGAGCTGCTTTTCTTCTTTCTCGATAAAGAGCTCAGGATTAATTTCATTCGCTATTGTTGTGCTTTTTTGAAATTCATTTTCAAGAATATTGGCAGTACGTTTTACAGAGGCTACAAAGTTCATTCCATCATGGGTATTGATAAAAGCGATAAGCGATTCGACACGACGTGCAACCAATAAAAAATCATCAGAATCTTTATTTAAAACGGCTTCAAGGGCATCGTAACGAGCGCCTTCCTCTTTTAGATGGATTTTCAGACGGTCATGAAAAAAGAATAACAGATCTGATAAAATATATTCTGTTTTTTCTGGAAGCAGATTCTGCAATTGTGAATTTTCTCTTTGAGAGATTTCATATTTATTTTTTTGTTGTAAGAAAAGATTCGTTGCTAACTGGAACAGCGGCATAAGATTGATTTTCCAATCTCGCGAAAGTACAAGCCTAATAATTCCCAATGCTGCTCGTCTTAACGCATAGGGATCTTTTGAGCCCGTTGGTTTTTCATTAATGAGCCAAAAGCCAACGAGCATGTCAATTTTGTCGGAGAGCATAACGGTTATAGCAAGTGGTTCTTGTGGAAGACGATCTGTTGGTCCTTGAGGTCTATAATGGTCTTCGATTGCTACAGCTACGCGAGGATCTTCCCCTTGAAGAAGGGCGTATTTTTGCCCCATAACACCTTGTAGTTCAGGAAATTCTCCGACAATTTCTGTTTGCAAATCAGCTTTTGCAAGGATGGCTGCACGTTTTGCTAAAAGAGGATCTGTTTGTATCAAAGGAGCAATTTCTTGTGCGAGTGCAGCAATGCGTTCTACCCTTGCTCCTTGTGTACCTAATTTAGCATGAAAAGTTACATTCAAATGATCAAGTCGCGCCATTCTTTGATCGAGAGGTTTTTTTATATCAAGCTCAAATTTTTTTATAGAAGATTCCAATTGTTGAAGATCAGGCAAATCATGCTGATCGGTTTGCCAAAAATGAAGTGCATCAGAAAGACGGGCACGGACAACCTTACTATTTCCTTTCGAAATTTCTTTGCCTTCATCATTTGCAAGAATATTAGAAACGAGAATAAAATGATGAGAAAGTTTTACTTTTTCTCCTTGTTTGCGGGTGACAAAACATTTTTGATTGGCTCGAATGGTCAAGCGAATAATTTCTGGAGGAATATCAAGGAATGATTTGTCAAAATCACCCATCAGGATAACAGGCCATTCAACAAGACCAGCAACTTCTTCTAGGAGGGGATTATCTTGAACCAGTTCTAAACCGTTTGCAAAGCAGAGATTTTGGGCATCAGCTAAAATAATATTCTTTCGTCTTTCGGCATCCAGAATGACTTTATGGGTTTCAAGTTGAGTAACATAGTCATCAAAGCGGCGCACTTGAAATGGCTCTCCATCACTTAAGAAACGATGACCATAAGTTAAATTATTGCTTTTAAGAGAACCAATTGTAAACGGAATAACATGTGTTTCACCAATTTCTGGTCCGAAGATGCAAAGAATGTTTTGTAAAGGTCTAATCCACTTCAAAGTACCACTTTGTGCTGAATCTTTTCCCCAACGCATAGATTTCGGCCACGGAAAGTTGCGGATAATATCCGGTAAAATATCGGCAATAATTTCTTCTGCAGCTCGACCTTTTTTAACAATTTTAGCAATATAAAAATGACCTTTTTTATCATCATGTCCAATATGCGCTTCAGAAACATCATTTAATCCTGTTGCACGTAGAAAACCATCAATTACATGCTGTGGTGATTTTATACTGGGACCTTTGCGTTCTTCATGGACATCTTTGGAGCGTGTGGAAAGTCCGCGTATGTCCAATGTTAGCCGACGAGGTGTCCAATATTCACGAGCAGCTTCATAGATCAATCCAGCATTCACAAGTTGATCTGTAACAGATTTCTTAAGATCAGCAGCAGCTTTTCGTTGCATACGTGCGGGGATTTCTTCACTGAAAAGTTCAAGAAGAAGATCAGACATTAGGCTTCTCCAGTATATATTTGTCCAGCTTCTGTGAGTAAAAAGGCTTCCCCACAACGGCGCGCGAGATTACGAACGCGAAGAATGTAATTTTGTCGTTCGGTTACAGAAATAACGCCACGTGCTTGCAAAAGATTAAAGATATGGCTCGCTTTAATACATTGATCATAGGCAGGAAAAACACAGCGATGGAATACATTTTCTTTATTTGGTTTTCCAGCATCAAGAAGTGCGCTGCATTCGCGTTCTGCATCGATAAAGTGCTGATGGAGCAGTTTTGTATCAGCAAATTCGAAATTATAATATGAGTATTCCTGTTCTGCCTGTAAAAAAATATCTCTATAACTTATTTTGTTTTCTCCCTCCAAACCATTAAAGTTAAGGTCATAGACGTTATCAACCCCTTGGATATACATCGCTAGACGCTCAAGACCGTATGTGAGTTCCCCTGAAACTGGAGCGCATTCAATGCCGCACACTTGTTGAAAATAAGTAAATTGAGAGACTTCCATTCCATCGCACCAACATTCCCATCCAAGCCCCCAAGCACCAAGAGTGGGACTTTCCCAATCATCTTCAACAAAGCGAATATCATGCAGTTTTGTATCAAGCCCGATAGCTTGTAGCGACTTTATATAAAGTTCTTGTAGATTGAGCGGAGAGGGTTTGAGAAGCACTTGGAATTGATAATAGTGTTGTAAACGATTTGGATTCTTACCATATCGGCCATCTGTTGGACGTCGAGAGGGTTGGACATAAGCAACTTTCCAAGGGCGTGGCCCTAGAGAGCGTAATGTTGTTGCTGGATGAAAAGTCCCAGCTCCGACTTCCATATCGTAAGGTTGCAAAATTGCACACCCATAGTGTGCCCAATAATTTTGCAAAGTTAAGATTAGTCCCTGAAAAGAACGTTTGGGGTTAAGATGTTCAGGCAGTTTCACGCTTTATACTCTTTATATTGAACTAAACAAAAAACAAAGTAATTTTAGTTTCTCTATTTATTATTTCATGTGGTTTATGGTTAAGCATCGTTTATTGCAAACCAAATTTCAACTTTTCTTGAATTTGTTCAGAATTTTCTGGTTTTCCGTCAATTGCGTGGTTCCATTGAAAGATTGCTTCACGTTTACGTCCAACTTTCCAATAGGCATCCCCTAAATGATCATTCAGTGTTGGGTCTTCAGGTTGTAATCTGACAGCATTTTCTAATATTTGCACTGCTTTATTATATTCTTTTAGTTTATAATAAGCCCACCCTAAAGAATCGAGAATATGACTGTTGTGAGCTTGCAAAGCAGAGGCTTTTTGTAGCATACGGAGCGATTCTTCAAGCTTCTCACCACGTTCCACAAGGGAATAGGCTAAATAATTAAGAACCTGCGGTTGATTTGGGAAAAATTCAAGTGATTTTCGCAAGTCAAGTTCTGCTTTTGGCCATTGCTTTAAACGTTCAAAAGCAATACCACGCTGATAAAAGAGTTTCCAATCGTCCTGCTGAAAGTTTTTTATCTTTGTAATAGCGTAGTCTAGAGTTTTAATAGCCTCAAGAAATTTATTGTCCTGCATATAAAAAGCAACGAGCGTTATCAAAATATTACGATCATTGGGAAATTTTTTATTTAACAATGTGAGTAATTTTATTGCTTCTTTGTAATTGTTGTTATTGGCAAGAAGGAATGCAAGATGAAGTTGTCCATCTTTATAATAAGGAGATTTAGGGGATAAAGCGCGATAAAGTTTAATTGCTTGATGTGGATCGTTCAATTTAGCAGAAATGTGTGCGAGCTGAAACAGTGTTGCGTCATTTTGAGGGTATAAGGCGAAAG
The DNA here is from genome assembly GCF_042195415.1 of Bartonella sp. CE47NXGY. NCBI lineage: Bacteria > Pseudomonadati > Pseudomonadota > Alphaproteobacteria > Hyphomicrobiales > Bartonellaceae > Bartonella > Bartonella sp. CE47NXGY. The sequence goes on from NZ_JBHIOI010000005.1 coordinate 46,729, forward strand.
ATAATTGCTTAAAAATACGTGCAATTCGCCCTGAGTTTTTGTAGTTGAGGGCTGTTCCAAAATTATATAATACCTCGGCTGCTCCTTGTTGAGGTGTTTTAATAACTCTCTCTAAGAAAGAATTTTTTTCAATTTTTTCTTGAAAGTTTTTAAGGACTTCTCGACCTGACAACATTTGTTCGCCATGCTGGATTGTTTGAAGAGCTTGGTTGCGCATATTATGGCGCAATTGGAATGAGGCATAGGCTATGATAATACGCTCATAAGTATTAGGAGCGATAAGAGTTCCCTGTTTGTTACTCAGTGCTTTAATGAAATATTTTTTTGCATCCTTTGGCCGTTCTGCAAGGTCGCTCATAAGTGCTAGATGATAAGATATAAAAAGATCATACCAGACAGGACCTTTGAGTTTCTTAAGATCATCGATTGCCTGAGATTTTTGTCCAGATCCAAATGTAATCCAAGCGCCGATGAGTTCAGGTATTGGATTATTGGACGTAGGCAGTTCCTTTAATTTCAGAAGAGCCTTGGCATTCTTATAATCTTTTTTGATGAGACTTTCTACTGACAAAGTTAAGGAAACAAAGGGAGTTATAACATCGTTCTCTTTGAGTTTTTGGGCTTGTTGGACAGCTTCTTTAAAGTTTCCGACCGAGAGCATAGCTTCAAGGAGCTCTTTTTGTGTTTCAATGTTATCAGGTTGATAAACCAGTGCTTGTTTAAAATAATTGATAGCAAGTTCTGTTTTATTTTCATGATTTGCAACCCGTCCAGCTAAATAAGCACCTGTAAATGAGCTTGTATGAGTTGCTGCACTTATTTTACTGTAGGTGAGGGATGGCATCAGCATGATACCCACGATAAAGAGGGCAAAAAGTCGAGATACCGTTGCAGAGCACATGGAGCTAATCCTTTTCAAGATAATCAATTGATGGTGTTGTTTATAGATCATATCTCATTACTTTGTTGAGAAATACTGCGATTCTTGCAAAGAATTCAGTTTACGCGCGCAATACAAAATTCAACAGTCTCAACGAGAGCATTATAAGCAAGATTTTCATTCATGGGAACAAGAGCATCAATTGCATATTTTCCATAGATGCGTGCTTGTTCTATTGTATCTGTGATACTATCATACTTTTCCATTAAGTGTTGCGCGTGTGCGAAGGATTCATCATTATTATTGCCATCTTCAAGCGCTTTTTTCCAGAAATCTTTTTCTACCATATTCCCACGCTCATATGCGAGAATAACAGGCATTGTGATTTTTCCTTCTCTAAAATCATCCCCTATATTTTTTCCTAAGTTTTGAGCACTACCGCTATAGTCAAGTGCATCATCAATTAATTGGAAAGCTAAACCTAAGGATGTTCCATATTCACGTAATGAAGAACGCTCTTTATTTCCATAGCCAGCAATAATGGGTCCTACTTCAGCGGCTGCTGAAAAAAGTGCTGCTGTTTTTGCATCGATGATTTTGAGATATTCTGAAGGGCTGGTTTTTATATTTTTTGCGGCAGAAAGTTGCATAACTTCTCCTTCAGCAATAATTGCAGCAGCGTTGGCTAGGACAGAGAGCGCTTCTATGGAACCGACATCGACCATCATTTTAAAGGCCTGGCCCAATAGGAAATCACCAACAAGTACACTTGCTTGATTCCCCCAAATCATCCGTGCTGTAGATTTTCCACGTCGTAAATTACTTTCGTCAATCACATCATCGTGTAGCAATGTTGCTGTATGCATAAATTCAACAGCTGTTGCGAGTTTTATATGCCCGTCACTTTGATAACCGAACATATGAGCAGAAGCGAGCGTAATCATTGGGCGTAATCGCTTTCCACCTGATGAAATAAGATGGTTAGAAATTTCAGGGATCATCTCAACCTCTGATTTTGCCATAGAGAGAATAAATTGATTTACGCAATCCATATCTTTTTGAGTAAGATTGACAAGAGGTTGAAGAGAAATTTGATTATTTCTTATTTGTTTTGGTTTGATAGCTGCACTCAATGTGTTTACTCCTAGAGTATTGCAATGGACATATATAAAATTTACTTTATTCATTAGCATAAAGGGGGTTTGGTTTTGACTCAAGCTTTTGATGTCGTTTAAAAGTGTTAGCTTGGAATGTTATTGGCAAGAAATGTTCTTTAGCGAGTGTAATCTTATTGTTATAAAATAATAAAAAATTTAAAATAGCAGCTGAATGGCAAAAATGCAGTTTATAAAGGTGAGCATTAGGCTTTTAAATGGATAAAGCAGCGAATCAGAGTGGTGAAACAATTGACAGTTTTCACCGCGGGAAATTTTATTTGGTTCAACCCCATAAATATGGTCATCGTTCTGGAATGGATGCGATGTTATTAGCTAGTTTGGTTCCAAGTGATTTAAAGGGCAAGGTTGTTGATTTAGGTGCTGGTGCTGGAGCTGCAGGGTTAGCTGTTGCTTCGCGTTGTCTGAAAGTTCATGTTACCTTAGTTGAACGTTCGGCTTTTATGATATCTTATGCTCAAAAAACGCTTATGCTAAAACAAAATAAACAATTTGCTAGCCGAATTTGTTTGCTAGAAGCAGATGTTACCTTCAAAGGGAATGCCCGTATAAAAGCAGGTTTGATAGATAATAGCTTTGATTTTGCGATTATGAATCCACCTTTTAATAATCCCACTGATCGCAAGACACCTGATCAACAAAAATCTGAAGCACATGTTATGCCTGAAGCGATGTTTGATAATTGGTTGCGGAGTGCAGCAGCGATTGTCAAGCCAGGTGGATACTTAGGGCTCATTGCACGACCACAATCACTAGTAGATATTTTGCGTGCTTTAGAAGGGCGCTTTGGTGGTATTTGTATCGTTCCTGTGCATGCACGTGCAAAGACAGCAGCAATTCGTCTTTTATTTTACGCAAAACGAGGAAGCAGAGCAGCTTTATCTATTTTACCGGCATTGGTTATACATGAAGGTAATGACCATACTTTTTCACCCCGAGTTGATGCAATTAATAATGGATATATAAGCTTGTGGGAACTTTTCTAATAGTATCTTGTGTTTTTTAGTTTATTATTTAAAGTCTACACTTTGTTGTTAGGGAGGTTTGACTTTGGATGAAATTATATTTCTGGTTGTAATGTGGGGATTGATTGGCGTTTTTGGATGGTATCGCGTTCTTCCTTTTTGTTGTCCTTGCCTATTTAATTGTTCTTAATTTATAAGGAGATTTTGTTTTGATGGATTTTATTAAAAGTTTTATTCCACGCCGTTTTTCTTCCGATAAACTTGAAATTCCTGTGGTGCGCCTTCAAGGAGCAATTATGGATTCATCAGCATCTATATCTCGTACCCTTTCCCTCAGTAGGTGTGCAAATCTTTTAGAGAAGGCTTTCGCACACAAAAAGTCACCGGTTGTTGCACTTATTATTAATTCTCCTGGTGGTTCACCTGTACAATCGCGTTTTATCTTCAAGCGCATTCGTGACTTGGCAGAAGAAAAAAATAAAAAGGTTCTTGTGTTTATTGAAGATATTGCAGCATCTGGTGGTTATATGATTGCTTGTGCAGGGGATGAAATTTTTGCAGATCCTTCTTCAATTGTTGGTTCCATTGGAGTGGTTTCAGCTTCCTTTGGTTTTCCGGAACTTTTGAAGAAAATTGGTATCGAACGGCGTGTATACACAGCAGGAAAGAACAAAGTTACATTAGATCCATTTCAGCCAGAAAAAAAGGCGGATATTGAGCATTTGAAATCTCTCCAACTTGAAGTGCATCAAACTTTTATCGATTTGGTTAAAGAACGGCGTGCTGAAAAATTATCAGATGATTCGAATCTCTTTACAGGAATGTTTTGGAGTGGAAAACAAAGCGTTGGGCTTGGTCTGGTTGATGGATTGAATGATGTACGTTCTGTTATTAAGGAGCGCTTTGGTAATGATGCAAAACTTCGACTTATTATGCCTCCAAAAAGTTTTTTAGGACCTAAAACGCCTTCAGGAGTGACGGCACATACGGTCTATACAGTCGTTGATAGTGCATTGATGGCAGCAGAAGAGCGAGCTCTTTGGCAGCGTTATGGTTTGTGATGGAAAGGATCATTCAAGCCAGAGAGATTTTTATCTAAAAACAGATACTAGAAGAAAAAAGGCTTGAAATGATACGAATGAGAACATGTCGTTTATTTTGTATGAGAACTCTTTATATTTATTGTTTTTTAGAAAACGATTAAGAATATTCCAAGCTGTTTATAGGGCTCGTGCTAAAAGTATGGGTAAAAGGGGGAAATTTTTAAAAGAACCCTATGTAAGTGAATATTACGTCATATGATATCAAATGTACAAACTTCGTTCCAAAGACATTCCTATTTATTTACACCTATTAAATTGAATTTAGCTCTACATGTTGTAGGGCAACGTGCTGACGGGTATCATTTAATAGAGAGTTTGGTTTATTTTAGTCTTAGCGGTGATTGTCTACACTATGCACCTTGTGAAAATAATCAGTTTGTTTTGACGGGGTCGTTTGCAAAAGGGCTTGTTTCTCATTTAGACAATTTGGTTATTCGCGCAAGGGACTTTATGCATAAGACTTTTCCGGAATGTGCTCAACCTGCTTTTTTTCGGCTTGTAAAAACATTACCTGTTGCTTCAGGCATTGGTGGTGGCTCAGGTGATGCAGCTGGGGTTATCAGCATGTTGCGTCGGCAGTGGAATCTTGATTGCTCTTACGAAGAATTAGCAAAAATGAGCTTAGTTCTTGGTGCTGATGTTCCCATGTGCCTTTGTGCATTAGAGTATCAGCAGCCGCTTTTGGTTAAAGGAATTGGTCAAGAGATGATACGACTAAAAGAAGCTTGTTCATTAGCAATGGTATTGGTTAATCATGGACAAGAGATTTCAACACAAGCTGTTTTTAAAGCGTTAGAGAAGCGTCATAATCCTTCTTTAAAAATTAATACAGACGCTTTAAAGAGTGTTGATTCATTAGTTGAAGTTTTACAAGAAACGCGTAATGATCTTTTTTCTCCTGCATTAAAAATAGCACCTCAGTTAGCTGAAGTGTTATCTATATTAGATGAATGTGGGGCTCTTTTTTCCCGTATGTCTGGAACGGGAGCAACTTGCTTTGGCATTTTTAAAAATAAACAAACGGCGCAACAAGCAGCTCTTTTTATCAAATCAATGTACCCAAATTGGTTTGTAAAACCTATCATGACTTTAGGAAATATTTGATAAATAAATATAAAAGCTTTTATTTTATCATGATTTTATTATACATAATAAAAGAGGGTAACCAAAGAAATGTGTTTTTTTATTTTTTGTGCAAGAATTCGTGGAATGTTTGAAGAGCCATTTAAAACTGTAATGCTTGCAAAAAATGATCAGGCTACAGAAATAGATGTATGTTTGTTGTATTTGTGATGTATCAAAGATGTTTAATTTGCCGCTTCAACCAAATTTTTCGTGCGAATTGGATTTGCAAAAACAGGGTTTTTTTCATATAGCAGGTGTTGATGAAGTAGGACGGGGGCCTCTCGCTGGACCTGTGGTAACAGCAGCCGTTATCTTGGATAGAGATCGTATTCCTAATGGGTTAAATGATTCAAAAAAACTTTCTTTTTTCCAACGAAATAGACTTTATCATGAAATTTTGCAAAGTGCATTAGCGGTTTCAGTCGCCAGTCTTTGTGCTCGTACAATTGATCAATCTAATATTAGAAAAGCAACGTTAGAAGCAATGCGTCGCTGTATTATAGGATTAGCCATTCCAGCCCACTATGTCCTTGTTGATGGGCGTGATATTCCTTCTGAGTTGTCCTGTCCTGCAATGGCATTGATTAAGGGCGATCAGCGTTCAGTTTCAATTGCAGCCGCATCTATTATTGCGAAAGTAACGCGTGATCGGATGATGGAATGTACAGGACAAGTTTATAAAGGGTATGGTTTAGAGAAGCATGTAGGTTATGCAACGCTAGCGCATCGTACAGCTCTTGATAAATATGGACCAGTTATAGGATTACATCGTTATAGTTTTGCACCACTAAAAGAGTGTAAAAAAGGTAATTAAAATCAGTGATTTACTACAAGAGTAAAGGGTTTTATAATTCATTGATTCTATTATGTTTTTTGAGTGTCTATCCCTAACCTTTTTGAAGCTTTTTATCACTTATTCCTATCTATTTTTCCAGATATAGAATCAGATATTTCTAACATGGGCTTAACTCTTATTTGTTATTAACCGTATAGCAATGATATACGACAAGGGGCGGTAATGGCAATTGTGAGTTTTAAATATAAGGGCTTAAAATTATTTTATACAACAGGTTCCACAAAAGCTATTTGACCAGATCACTTAAAAAATTATGCGTTATCTTAACGGCTTTAACAAGTGCTACTACGCCTGAAATGTTGAGAGCGCCTGCCTTTAAAATACACCCTCTTAAAGGTGAACTTACAGGGTACTATTCTATATGGATGAATGGAAATTGGCGTGTTACTTTTCGCTTTATAGGAACAGATGTGGAGCTTGTTGATTATCAAGATTACCATTGATGAGAGGAATGAAAAAAATGTCGCATAACCCCGCACATCCGAGTGAAGTTCTGAAAGTAGCTTTCTTAGACGAAATGGGGATAACAATACAAAAATTAGCTGATCATCTCCATATGACAAGAGCTTCTTTATCAAGAGTGATTAACGGACATGCTTCTATAAGTACCGAGCTTGCTATTAAATTAGAATTAGCTGGTTTTAGTAAAGCAAAATTTTGGTTGGATATGCAAACAAACTATAATTTATGGCAAACAAAGCAACAGGCACAACCACCTATTTCTCTTCTTGTTTTTGATACACCTCAAACGCCGCTTTGATTTCGTTAATAATTTTGATGGTGCTTTGGTTTGTTTTTTTAGCTGCCGCCCATTGCTCTAACTTTTTTGTAGCTTTTTGATTGCTTCTGTTGCAAGTCGTTTTCTATCGGCTGTTTTGGTACAAAGGGATGCCATTTTATCTTCGCTCCAGCCAAAAAGCGCTTTCATTTGTGAAACCGTAGCACCAGCATTGGCAGCACGTTTTGCTGCTAATTTTCGCAATCGGTGCGCTGATTTTTTAATACCCGCCGCATTACATGCTTCACGAAAGAGGTTGCCAAAACTTTCTTTGACAAGCTTATTTCCACCTTTACCACAAATAAATGTTTCATTACCTATGGGACCAATTTTAAGGGTTTCCTCTAGTTCTGGTAAAATAGGAAGAAAAACATCTGTTTTAAATTGGCTCTTTTCTGTTTTGAGATAAATGATATTATCTTTGACGTCTTTCCAGCCGATACGAACGGCATCACCACGACGCAAGCCTGTATAAAGAAGAACATCAATCCAGACGCGTTCATGTGTACCATGTGACCAACGGTGATAATATTTGTCTATGTCCTCTTCTAGCCATGGCAGCAATCCCTCACTGTTTAAAGATTTTGGTGCTTTTATATTAAAGGCAGGATTTCTATTTAAAAGGGCATTATCAACCGCCCAATTAAAGAGATCGTTTAAAGAGGTCAAAAAATATTTTGCCGCTGCGAGAGTAGCTCGCCTTCTGTCTACGGCGTCAAGGATGTGGTGTTTTTCTATGCTTTTATGTGCACGATCAGCAATATTTTTAGAAACATTGTTCAGAATTCGATATTTAACTTTTTAGTAGATTCTAATTGATTATGCCATTGCATGCTTTGTAAATACTGATGCAATAACCAATCGAAAGAGCCTTTTGTAAGTCTGTTTATTTTCTTGGAGATGCCATTTTGCGCTTGTTTAATAGCCAGCGTATATTTGCTCTGATGGAAATCAATGGACTGTCATAAATTTTAGCTTTTCCACTAATAAATGTACCACCGAAAACTTGTGCATCCCCAAAAACTTTGGCATAACCATAGACTTTTGCATCATCACTTATTCAGCAATTGCCATCATGACTTAGATTGTCTTTTTTTTGTATAAAAGCGCCAAGATCACCTGCCTTTACATCTCCAAAGTCTCTCAAATCACGGATGCAGTAAAGTGTAATGTATCCACCAACCTCAATTGTTTCATTAGTCAGTTCATATTTCTTTTCCTTGATTTGCGCAGAATTCACCCGTAGCGTGAATCATGCATCACTTAAAAGTTATTAGGAATGGGTAGGGCGCTGGGAGGCATATGGGCACTCCCATTTTTTAAAAATATGCAAATTTATTTTTTTAGATGTGCTTAATTTCATATTTCCAATCAGGCAACGGAATGAGAGCTAATGCGAGTTGTCCTCTATGACACATGCATACATTAGCTTCAAAACAGGTGATTGCAACGCGCTTTTTGTTTAAAAAAATTTGATATAATTTGTTTATTGCACAAGAATTATCCTTGAGAGTTGTATTTTGATAATCTTCAAAAAGGCGATCATAATCTTTTGTGTTTTCAAATTTCTTCGTTTTTCAGAGGCAATTCCAAGTTCAGGCATATGCCATATATTCAATATCAATGTTGTTTACAACTTTCTCTAATTGTCTTTTTGAAAATCCGTATTTTCTGCTTATTGGATTTTTACGAATATCATACAAAAGTTTAATATTATTTTTGATAAGTTGATTGAAATAGTCCTCAAAGGATTTTCTTTCATAGCCAATGGTAAAAAACAAAAGCTCTCATCTTTAGCAGGCTGTATGATAATATGTTTGATGTTACACACGTTTATTTCCTTAGTAAATAGGTGGGGGCTCTATGAGCGCCTCTTTCCAAAAGGATAAATCCTCCAGTGATTATCACAGCGTTGTGGAGCAAACAGGGGTTAAAGCTGGTGATGGCGGTTTTGATATCACTGTTAAAGATAAAACAACTTTGACCGGAGGTATTATTGAAAGCACAGCCTCGGCAGAAAAAACAGCCTGACCACAGGAAGTATCAGTACCAGTGATATCACCAACAGTGCGCATGCTCAAGCCAGCAGCCAAGGGTTTAGTCTTTCTGGGAATGACACGATAAAGAACATTGCCAAAAATGTTTTAAATCACGGCAAAGCCAAGGATGGAGCAGAAGGGGAAACCAAATCTGCTATCAGTGATGGGAGTATCATCCTTACTGATATAACTGGACAGACGGCGATGGGGCAAGATGCTGGACAAATCATTGGCTCTCTCAACCGTAACACCGCAGCAGCCCACCAAGCAGTAGGACAGCTAGATGTCGCACCGCTTGAGGGGGTAGTGCATAATCGCGTAGATATGATCAATGATTTATCGGATGAAGGATTGGGATACTTTGATAAAATTTATAAAATCGCCTATGTCAAAAAATATCCTGAGGGTGAGGTTGAGCATGATGAAAATGGCAATGTCCTCTATGCAACAGATAAAAATGGAAACTATATAAAAGACAGCTATGGAAGAAAAATACCTCTGTATCACTATTTAACACCAGAAGAAGAAAAACATTTACAAAAAGGTTCTGATGGCAAGGTTCATATGTTTTACAATGGTATTTTACCTCACCAGATGATGCTGCGCGTTATACTGTCCAGTTTGCTGACAATGATCATGGTCCCCTTTATTTTACATACTTCCCAGAAGCTGAAGACTGGGAAGTGGAAGTAGGGATAGCGATTTTTCAGAAGTTTCTGGAAGGTAGATTTTTTTTTTTGGATTGACCAATTCAACCAAGAAATTCCAGGATATAATGTATCTTTATGGCAATACAGGATTGCATGATGATGCCCATAGTCGTGGTACCATAACAGCAGGAAATGGATCATATAATTTAGTAAAGCATGGTGTTCTCGGTATAGCAAAGGAAACAATGGTTAATTTCTTTGGTCCAGCTTATAATACTCAAGACATGGCAGATACGTTATATATCTTAAAGGATGGCAAGCAAACCACTGTCGGCTTGGAAAACCATACAGATGATTTTGTTGGTGTAGTATTTGGTGGAAATCCCGCTACTTTTTACCAGAGACCCTTTGGTAGTAACGCAGTTAAAGAGGCAAAGAAAGTACTATTTAGTTATCCCAGCCCTCATGTTTGTTATGCAAATGCGGATCGAGCATGTAGACATGATTATGGTTCATCTCACCGTATACAAATTGATTCAATTAATTCATGGAGCAAAAAATGAAACAAACCTTAAAATTATTAAGTGCGATAACTCTATTGAGTATAGCTGGGTGCCAGTTTACTAAAACTCCCTCATCTTCTATAGGGGCATGGGAGAAGCCAGGAGCAGATTTTACAGAGGTAGCAAAAGCATTATTAGAATGTGGTATGCCAACTCCTTATGATAAGGATCCAGAAAGCAGAAAGCTCAGCTACAATGCAAATGCAACCATTGATGCTTGCATGCTTCAAGCAGGATTTCGCTATAAATATGATGTGGGGGGAGGCTGGTGTGGAAATCATAAAGCCGAAAACTTGCCCATTTGTCGTCCAGGTGCTATCATATCACAGCGCAGTGTCAAGAAGCGCTTAAACAGCCCTTATTGTAAAAAATATAAAAATGCACCTGAATGCAAACCTTAAGTCTTTCTTGTGATGATCAACAATCCGCCATCCTTGCCTTCGCTTGGAATGGCGGGATTATTTCCTCAACCAATCATCTCAATATTGTTCACCTTTGTTTTAATGAAGCGATGACAGAAAATATCAACAGGCTTATGAGCTTTTTATCGTAAATAAATCCATTAAAAGAGGGGAATAATGAAGAAAATCTTAAAACTGTTGAGTTGTATAGCTCTGTTAAGTATCACTGGATGTGTTAACTCAATTCCCTCACTTTCTCCAGCATTATGGAGAAATAAAATACTTTTAGAATGTGGAGTACCGGACCTTAATAAGGTTGTGGCGCTAGATTTGAATCAATTTGCCAGTATTGAAATGTGTATGGCGCAATCAGGTTTTCGCCCTAGCTTTACAATACAAGATTGGTGTGAAAATCATAAATCAGACAACCTTCCCATTTGTCGTCCAGGTGCTGTCATGCCTCAGCGAAGTATTGAGAGACGCTTAAATAGCCCTTATTGTAAAAAGCATTCAGAACAACTTGAATGCAAACCTTAGGTCTTGCTTCAGCAGAGAAAGCCTTGTCCGTCCTTACGAAAATTTCGCTTGTAACGTGCAAGCAAGTGATTTTAATTAATACAACATGGAACAGATTTTAAATGATAGAATCCTACAGAATTAGTTTTTTCATTCAACATGAAAACAATAAGTTATCTTTATAAATCAATGTGATGTAGCAGGATGAAGATGTTTATGCAAAGAATCTAAAAGTTTTTTTGCGAGTGTTTGAATAATTTCTTTGTTTTTCTGAATTTTAGATACAAAATACTATTGCTAAAGTACTAAAAGTAGATCATGCTGGTAAATAGATGAAACTTTGATGGCGCTTGGTTTTAAAAAAGGCAATATTTGATTTCACTGTTTGCGCTGGTATTGATTTTGCAATAACAGATAATAGTTTATCGTATGCAAAATACTGTTATTTAGATTTTGGTAAAAGAAATTTATAAAGAATATTATCATTAACAGTTATGCGAAACTTTAATGAAAATGAATCCAACTTTAATACACATAATTTTAGTGTGATTTAGTTTACAAATTCTTATTGAATGCAAAATTAAAAGTTTAAGAAGCCTTATTTGCAAAAATTCTTTATTTTTTTGTGAGTGTGTCATTTTTGCTACAGATCTTTCAGAAAAGATGCTCTATATGAATTTCATTTTGGATATTTGGAGAGATTTTATGAATACAAAACGTTTAATAACAGCGTCTATTTTTTCTTTAATTTCAGCGTCTACAGCACTAGCTGCTGATGTTATGATTCCTCATCAGCCAGCATCATCGACTGCTTCTACCATTGTTGCACCTACTTTTTCATGGACAGGTCTTTATTTAGGTGTCCAAGCTGGTGGTTTTTCGAGCAAAGCTGATATGGCTCTTGTTGGTCAAGAAAAGAGTTTACCACTGGATAAAGAGTTTTCTCCTAAACTTTCAGGTTTTGTAGGTGGTTTTTATGCAGGTTCTAATATTGATCTCGGTGATAACTTTATTTTTGGCATCGATACGGATTTAATGATATCTGGAAAAAAACACACAAAGACCATTACCATAGGTGCGGCTGATAACACTACAGTAGAAAATGCAGTCGTAAGATCCCGCAGATCCGCAAGCCTACAAACACCTCAAGCACCACAAGCAGCAACATCAGAAGAAACACAAAGAATTGCCTCAGGAACTGCAGGTGCAGGAGCTACAACAGGAGGGACTCTAACAGCAGTATCCGCTTCAGAAAAATCTGCTGGAACGCGATCCAGTCAAGCACCAGCTAAACCAGTAACTGCAATTCAACCGTCACGAGCAGGAGCAGCACAATCAAATCAAGCAGCAACAACTGGAGATTCTAGCAATGTTAATGCAACACAAACAGTGGCTGTGGAGGTAAAAAATCCAGGAGTTTCAACAATATCATCACAAACACCAGCTGCATCGCCAGTAGCACAATCAGCCTCCTCTAGACAGACGGTTAGATTAGTGCAATTGCCATCGTCTTCATTGGGAAGATCAAATACAGGAGGGACATCGGTAGGTGTGGTAAGTCGATCACAGTCAGTTGCATCTAAATCTTCCTCCCCCGACGCAGGGGGTAGAACACCAGAGCGGTCAGCATCGCTCTCATTGGCAAGATCAGCTATAGGAGGTCAGTTATCAGGGGGAAGGGCAAGTGAAGGAACAGTGTCTGAAAAACCAGTTGCTATAAAAACCGCGTCTTCTACCTCATCAACAGTATCAGGTGCAAGTCAGCCAGCAGTAAAAGCACCTACACTGGTACAACCTGTATCACAACCATCAGCAGCAGAAAAAACAGTACCGAGTTCATCACTTGTACTCGCGAGATCAGGATCATCCAATGGTTCAGAGACAAAAGTTTCTAATGGAACAAGCGGAGCCCAACAGGGAGGTCATCATAGTTCTTCCCATAGTAGTGGAAATGCTAATGCACATGGTGCACCTCATGCAGGTGGGCATAGCTCTGGTGCTCATCCGAATGGTACTAATCCACATGCTTCTCGTTCTCATGGTGGACAGAATATGTCTGGACACGGTGCACAAAGTACACAAGCGGTGGATAAGAACGCTTCCAGTGTATATGGTATAGAACAAATAAAAAAGATGGCTTCTGAACTTGGTCTTGATCAAGAGGATGCAGTTGAAACTTTAAGTCATACTTTCAAACAAAATTGGGGTGGTGCTACACGGGTACGTATTGGTTTTGCTGCTGATCGCTTTATGCCTTATCTTGCTGGTGGTATTGCTTATGGACAATTCCAAGACACTGTATCAATATCCGTTAAGGATGAGGATGGAAGAGTCGTTTCTTCTAAGAACTTAGCTGATGAAACAAAAACTATGATTGGTTACACACTTGGTGGTGGCGTTGATTTCTCGCTTCTAGATAATGTGATTGTACGTGCAGAATATCGTTACTCTGATTTTGGTAAAAAGAAATTTGCAAAGGAAAAACTTGAAGTTAACTACAAAACCAATGATTTCCGTGTTGGTGTAGCTTATAAATTCTAATTTTTTAAAGAGTAAATTTCTAAGAGGCTCCACTGTCAGTGGAGCCTTTATTTTTTTTTAAGATCACTTTTTGGTTTCTTTTCTTGTGAATTTCATGATAAAGCCCATAGAGTGTGATGATATATTTTCCTGATCGCTGCTTAATACGAATGATAAGCTCGGCTTTCCCTATAGATAAAAACCAGAGTTGCAGGGTTCAGGGAAGTTATGCAAAAATGAAATCGTAAAAGTGGACAGGGATATTTCACAATGGCTGTGAAAAATGAAACAATAGATTATTCAAAAACTCTTTATCTCCCACAGACAAATTTTCCTATGCGTGCAGGGCTTCCGCAAAAAGAGCTTGAATTGATGGCGCGTTGGGAAAATATGGGGCTTTATGCGCAATTGCGTCAACAAGCAAAAGATCGTCCATTTTATATTCTTCATGATGGTCCGCCTTATGCAAATGGTCATATTCATATCGGGCATGCTTTAAATAAAGTTCTAAAGGATGTGGTTGTTCGTTCATTCCAAATGCGCGGTTTTAATGCAAATTATGTACCTGGTTGGGATTGCCATGGGCTTCCAATTGAATGGAAAATTGAAGAAAAATATCGAGCACAAGGAAAAAATAAGGATGAGGTACCTCTTAACGAGTTTCGTCAAGAATGCCGTGAATTTGCACAGCATTGGGTAACTATTCAAAGTGAAGAATTTAAACGCCTTGGTGTTGTGGGAGATTTTAACACGCCTTATACTACAATGGCTTTTCATGCAGAAGCACGCATTGCCAGTGAATTGATAAAATTTGCTATGTCAGATCAGATTTATCGTGGTTCCAAGCCAGTGATGTGGTCTGTTGTGGAACGTACGGCTTTGGCAGAGGCTGAGATTGAATATCATGATCATGAATCAGAGGTGCTTTGGGTTAAGTTTCCTGTTTTTGAAGCAAATTCTGATGATTTATATGGTGCTCATGTCGTCATTTGGACAACAACACCGTGGACGATTCCAAGCAATCGTGCAGTGAGTTATTCTTCGCAAATTTCTTATAGTATTTACGAAGTTGAAAGTGCTGAAAATGATTTTGGTCCTCAAGTGGGAGAAAAGCTTCTCTTTGCAGACGCTTTAGCGATGAGTTGTGGAGAAAAAGCCAAACTTGTTTTGAAGCATTTGCGTGTTATTTCTTCTGAAGAGTTGAAAGCTCTTGTTCTTTCTCATCCACTCAAAGGTTTAGCTGGAGGGTATAATTATAAAATTCCATTGCTTGATGGTTCGCACGTAACAGAGAGTGCTGGTACAGGTTTTGTCCATACAGCACCAAGCCATGGGCGTGAGGACTTTGAAATTTGGAATGATTATAAGTCCTTACTGGAGCAAGCGGGGATTGATTCATCTATACCGTTTCCTGTTGATGATGCAGGGTTCTATACGAAAGATGTTCCAGGTTTAGGACCAGATCGTGAAGGAGGACCTGCACGTGTTATTGATGATAATGGAAAAATGGGTGATGCCAATAAAGAGGTCATTAATGCTTTAATTAAAGCAGATCGATTGTTTGCACGGGGGCGTTTAAAGCATTCCTATCCCCATAGTTGGCGTTCAAAAAAACCCGTTATTTTTCGCAATACACCGCAATGGTTTATTTCAATGGATAAAGATTTTGGGGATGGTTCAACTTTACGTAGTCGGGCTTTGGAAGCTGTTTCAAAAACGCGTTTTGTGCCATCTTCTGGACAAAACCGCCTAGCTTCTATGATAGAAGATCGTCCTGATTGGGTTCTTTCTCGTCAGCGTTCTTGGGGTGTTCCTATTTGTATTTTTGCAAATGAGGATGGTGTTATTCTAAAAGATGAAGGTGTGAACGAGCGTATTTTACGGGCTTTTGAAGCAGAAGGGGCAGATGCATGGTTTGCTGAAGGAGCACGTGAACGTTTTTTAGGTGAGCGTGCACATGAGCCTTGGGTACAGGTTTATGATATTTTGGATGTTTGGTTTGATTCTGGAGCCAGCCATAGCTTTGTGTTAGAAGATCGGGCTGATTTGAAATGGCCTGCTGATGTTTATTTTGAAGGTTCAGATCAACATCGCGGATGGTTCCAATCTTCTCTTTTGGAAAGCTGTGGTACGCGTGCTTGTTCTCCCTATAAGTCCGTGATTACACACGGTTTTACTTTGGATGAGAATGGTAAGAAAATGTCTAAATCTTTAGGCAATACGGTTGTTCCGCAAGAGATCATTAAAACATCTGGAGCTGATATTTTTCGTCTCTGGGTTATGACAACCGATTATTGGGAAGATCAGCGTTTAGGCAAAAAAATACTTCAAACAAATGTGGATTCATATCGTAAACTACGCAATGCAATTCGTTGGATGCTAGGAACTTTAGCACATGATGATGGAGAAGAAGTATCTTATGGTGCACTGCCGGATCTTGAAAAATTTATATTGCATAGGCTTTTTGAACTTGATCAGTTGATTAATCGCGCTTACGATGAATTTGATTTTAAAAAGATTATGCGTGCATTATTGGATTTTTCAATCATTGAGTTATCGGCATTTTATTTTGATATCCGCAAGGATTCTCTTTATTGTGATGCGCCTTCATCAAAAAAACGCAAGGCCTCCTTGCAGGTTGTCCGTGAGATTTTTGAGCGTATGGTCACATGGCTTGCTCCAATGTTGCCTTTTACTATGGAGGAAGCTTGGTTAGAGCGTTATCCAGAAAGCCAATCGGTGCATTTGGAACAATTTCGCTCTGTACCAGAAGAATGGCAAAACCAATCTTTGGCTGAGCGTTGGAAAAAAATTCGGCAGGTCCGTAAAGTTGTGACAGGTGCTTTAGAGCTTGAACGTGCTAATAAGCGTATTGGATCCTCTTTGGAAGCTGCGCCTATTGTTTTTATTTCCAATCTGGTTTTACGAGAGGCATTAGAAAATGTGGATATGGCGGAGATCTGTATTACCAGTGCGCTCACAATTACGCAGGACACGATACCTTCTGATGCTTTTACTTTGAATGATGTTGAAGGTGTTGGTGTATATCCAGAGAAGGCATTAGGAAAAAAATGTGCTCGATCATGGCGTTATACACAAGATGTTGGAAGTGATCCAGCTTATCCGGATGTATCTGCTCGTGATGCAGCTGCTTTGCGGGAATTGCAGATTCTTGGCAAGATTTAAAGTTTTAGATCAAAGGAAAGAAATGCAAGTAAATTTCTCATATTGATGAATATAGTTTTTTGTGGTACGAAAAAAATTCCGTTGTTTTATCTGCAGGGGGGAAATTTGTGTATGGACCGTTCTCTCATAAATAACGGGAATATTAATCAGCCATACACCTAGGAAATGGAATAGGCAGTGAGAAAACGTGAAATAAAAATATTTCCAATAGGAATTTTAGGGATGTGCTTTGTTTTAACGGGATGCAATTTATCCGCTCCTACCTATGGTACCAATAAACCAGTTTCAATACAGTTTTTTGAAGATGTTGCTAATATCACTTCATTAACACCAACAAATAACAGCAGCCAGATTGTTATGAAACCTCATCCAAAACTTGTAATACCAAGCCCTAGTTCACGCAGATTTTTGCC
Source organism: Bartonella sp. CE47NXGY (assembly GCF_042195415.1). NCBI lineage: Bacteria > Pseudomonadati > Pseudomonadota > Alphaproteobacteria > Hyphomicrobiales > Bartonellaceae > Bartonella > Bartonella sp. CE47NXGY. The sequence continues at coordinate 63,899 of NZ_JBHIOI010000005.1, forward strand.
GGTACCACAACAAGATAGATCTGTCAATGAAATGGCAGCATCGAAGAAGCATCAAGGAAATACTCCTTTTCCTCACAAAGGATCGTCAGTTAATGGCGTTGGTTCAGAAAATCCTTCACAGTTGAATGCGAAGCAACGACAGGAATATTTACGTCGTCAGAGAGCACAAGTTGGAAGTTCAAAATACCGTCGCTATCTCACTGAACCACCTTTAAGTTATCGCCAACCGGCAAAAACCGCACCTATTGGTCGATAGGGAAAAGACAAAACATTTAAAGTAAAGTATTTTTCCAATTACTTATGATACCAAGCTCTCATTCGCGCGCAGTTATAATGCTGCTGTAGGAGGGGGGTATTCTCATGAAATAGCAATATGACAACAGCATCGAGAGATTCCTTATGCGTTTCCTTAACACGAAACATTTCTCAAGCTCATTTTACAACATTGCTCATGTGGCTAGTATAACGTAAAATCTATTGTGCTCCAATACTTTATGCTTAGGAAGGAGAAAGTGGATACCATCATTTTATTTTACAGACTCCAATGTTGCGATAATTTTTGCATTTGAGAGCTTTCATAAGAGACATTTTTAGTCTTTTCTAAAACGTTCTTTATCCAGACGATAATTCCGCTTATGATGTGCAAGAAAGTGATTTTTACTGTTTCAATGTAATTTGAAATGAGAGCATATCTACGATATTTTGGACTTTATATTTTATATACAAAATAATGAATTATTCTTTTGAATGAATGTACCATCTAATAGAAACAATATGCAGAATTAAAAGAGAGAAAAAATGCTTCGAAATAGCTTTTGCTATATATATATATATATAGCAGAAGAATTAACAGTCTTTTTTGAGAAGTAGGATAGTTTTTAAAGAGTGAAAGTTATGGAAGAAGAATTATTTTTAGTATCGCTTTTGTACAAAAAAGTCTTTAAGTAATTGAGCTGCTTCTTTTTCCTTGAAACCAGAATAAATCTCAGGTTTGTGATGGCAGGTTGGTTGCTGATAAAAACGTGGGCCATTTTCTATAGCACCTCCTTTGGGATCATTTGTTGCATAATAGAGACGTCGTATGCGTGCAAATGAAATGGCAGCGGCACACATAGCACAAGGTTCAAGTGTTACATAAAGATCGCAATCAGGAAGCCTTTCGTTTTGCAATGTTTCGCAAGCCATACGGATTGCGCGTATTTCTGCGTGTCCTGTAGGGTCATATGCAGATTTTATAAAGTTACCAGCGCGTGCAATGATAGCTTTTCCACGTGTAATGACAGCACCTACGGGAACTTCATCTTTTTTTGCAGCCTCTTGCGCTTCTAAAAGGGCTATTTCCATGGGCGTCAAAGTCATAATATTCTTTCTACTGAAGGTATAGAAAATCTAAAGGTTATCTCGATAAGGAATGCTATGGAATGAATAATTTATTACGCTTTTATAATGAAAAGAATACCTCTATTTTTTAAAGAGTTTAAAACAAACTTGCAAGTCGACAGATACATTATTGTCGTTAAAGGATAGAAAATGATAAATGATTATGCTACTTCCTTTTTCAGGATAAGCGGTATGGTGCATGTGAATAATTTTCTGAACATACTTGCAAAGATTGGTTTGAAACGCAAATGAATGAAAATAATGAGAGTGAACGAATTGCTAAAAGGTTAGCGCGTGCTGGTATTGCTTCGCGTCGAGATGCAGAAATGATGATTGTTGCAGGTCGTATTTCTGTGAATGGTAAAGTCGTGACAACGCCTGCTTTTAATGTTAGCCGCTCTGATGTTATTAAAGTTGATGGCAAACCTTTACCTCCTATAGAACGAACGCGTTTATGGCTTTACCATAAGCCAGCAGGTCTTGTCACCACGAACCGTGATCCTGAAGGCAGACCTACAGTCTTTAGTAATTTACCAAAAGGAATGCCGCGTGTTCTTTCTGTTGGAAGGCTTGACATTAACACGGAAGGGCTTTTGCTTTTAACCAATGATGGTGGCTTAGCGCGTGTATTAGAGCTTCCTGTAACGGGGTGGGTCCGCAAATATCGTGTCCGTGCTCATGGAAGAGTCAAGCAGAGCGCGTTGGATAACCTTAAAAATGGTATTGCGATTAATGGTATTTTTTATGGTTCGATTGAAGCATCAATTGAACGCGAACAAGGGTCGAATGTATGGCTTTCTGTCGCTTTGCGAGAAGGAAAAAATCGTGAAATAAAGAATGTTTTAGGGGCATTGGGATTATCAGTTAATCGATTAATACGTGTATCTTATGGTCCATTTCATCTCTCTGATTTAGAAGAAGGAGCCGTGCAAGAGTTAAAAGGGCGGATGTTACGAGATCAGTTGGGGGAGCGTTTAATTATGCAAGCCAATGCAGATTTTGATGCTCCTATTCTTAAGCCATTTTCAAATTCTGCAGTTGTTGCAGAAAAGCAAAGCCAGAAAGATCTTTCTGTTGCAAATGATGGTTGGGTTTTCTCAAGTGAAAGGGCGATACGACGCCGACCAAGAGATGGTTCTGTTGAACATAGTCGCGCACGATTAAGTACAAAGTCTCATGAGAATGTAAAGAAGGAGAAAAGTGAAGAAGGAAAAGCAGAGCGTTTTCTACCGCGTTCTCGCCGTGCTAATGTTTGGATGGCTCCTGGTGCACGTCCGCAAAGTGCACGTAGAAAGCCTTCCTATAGTGAGGAGAAATCGCATGATCATAAGAGCGATTTGGATGGTAGAAAGTCCTTTCATCGAGGCAAGGAAAAACTAAAAGAAAATCCGTCATACAAAGAGAAGAGGGAAAGTTTTGTTCAAAAACATGGCAAAATATCTTATGACGAGACGCATCCCTTTGGTAAGAAAGATCGCTTTTTAAAGGATAAAGAGAAAATGATAAAAGGTGGTCATGATGAGCATTCTTTTGAGAGAAAGAAAAAGGTAAAATCGTTTGGTGGTGCTATGAAAAAATCTAAACCACATAGGGACGGTGCAAAAACTTCGAAGCGATTTGGAGGTCCACGTGCGGATCATAGGCGGTAAATTTGCTGGGCGTGTTTTGTTTTCGCCTGTTAATCAGTCGATTCGCCCAACGAGTGATCGTACACGTGAAAGCCTTTTTAATATTCTTTCTAGCCGTGAAGAAGAATTTTGGACCAATAAACGCATTCTTGATCTTTTTGCTGGTACTGGTGCTTTAGGCATCGAAGCACTTTCGCGTGGAGCAAAGGCGGCTGTTTTTGTTGAAAACTCGGTTGAGGGGCGTGGGTTGCTTCAAAAAAATATAGAAGCCTTTGAATTACAGTCGATAGGACGGATTTTGCGTCGTGATGCGACCAAACTTGGCAATATTGGCACAATGCTGCCATTTGATGTTATCTGCGCTGATCCTCCCTATAGCCGTTGTTTAGGTGAACGTGCTTTTGTAGAAGCTTTGCGAGGAGGGTGGGCAAAAGCTGATACACTCTTCATACTTGAAGAAAAGAAAGATACAATGATTTATTTACCTGACGTCTTTTATCTAGACGATGAGCGTTTTTATGGTGAGACAGCAATACGTCTCTATAAATTACGATCGCTTACATCTTGAGAAAGTTCTTGTTTTTATCCGATAGGATGAAAAAATGCTTTTTCACAGTTTTCTTCATTTTATATGGTTTTTAAAAGGTTAAGCAGAAAATCAATAAAAGATTCTAATGTTAAAGGAATTGATGAATTTTTATTAGCTTTAATACAGAAGGATGTTTTTTCTCCAATAGGATATATATTCCTCGATAATAGTTATGATCTTTTTTATCTAATTTCTTTCTGCCATACCTTAATCATCACATTTCATCAGCAGTTGAAAGCTTTAAGCTATGCAGTCTGCATTGATATCTTATATGATGCGTAACTTCTATTTTTGCTATTGTCTAAACTTAAAAAAGATATTTTGTTTAGTATTGAAAATATTGTTCATTTATCCTGAATACTTGTGTGTTTAGTTTAGTAATATCGCTTGTTGAGTTAGTCATTACATATTAAGTAAATCTGAGAGTATTAAGTATCTTATCGTTGTGCAGCTTTAAGGATACTTTTTTATATTATTCTTTATCACTAAAGATAAGTAATTTGTAAAAAAGGGGAGATTATCGTGTTTAATTGGATATATAGTGAAGAGATTAGTACAGAAGCAAGTGCTGAGCAAATTTGGGCTATATGGGAAGATGTGGCATCATGGCCTTGCTGGGATAGTGAACTTGAGTGGGTAGAACTTTCTGGTCCTTTCAAAGAAGGCGCTATAGGACGCATGAAACCTAAAAAGGGACCTACAGTAACTTTTACACTTGATAAAGTTATAAAAAATGTTTGTTTTTCTGATTATGCTAAACTTCCTTTTACACGTATGAGTTTTAATCATGAATATATTTGTTCAACAAAATCGGGTTCTTCAAATAACAAAATTCGTCATACTGTAACCATGTCTGGTTTATTTTCTCCTTTCTTTGGAATGATTATTGGGTCAAAAATTAAGTTACATCTTCGCGATGCAATGATTGAAATGAGCAGACGTGCTCTTACTGAAAACAAAAGCATTTTGTAAGGGGGTGCATTTATAAAGAAGTTAATACCTTAAAAAAGGTGCAGAACTCTTAGCCTTGTTAGAATGAAATCAGTTATGAGTATATAGCAAATTGATGAGCTATGATTTGGTTTTAGTTAGCTGTTGAAATCGTGTCAAAGCATCTTACGGGATTAATTTTGCGCTAAAAATCTTATGAAATTCATTGAATTTTTTTATATATAAAAGCTTATAAGATGCTCTCTTCATTGAAAATGAGAAAGGTTCAGAAGTTCATTACTTCTCTTATGATGTAGGTCCATATCGTCATAATATTTGCCTGTTTCTAATGTTGCAATATTTTTTGCATTTAAAATCTTCATAAGAGGCATTTTGATTTCTTCTTAAATAGTTTTCATTCATAGGCCCCTTACTTATGATTTGCTCGCAAATAGTTGTGATTGACTCAACATGAATAGGTTCGAAACAGAGAGAATTTTATGATATTAGGCTTTTTTATACAAATTACAAAACAATAAATTATAAGTATAAATCAAACTGTTAATTTTATTGAAAGATTACAAGATAATTTCTTGATTACTTTTAAATATAAAAATGAGTTCTTTATGATATTACGTCCATTAGGGTAAAGAAGTTTATGACTGCTCATTTTGTTGAAACCATAATAGAAGGAAATATTTTTTACTCTGTTTAAGTTTTGTTTCATTTACAAGAGTGCCGTCTCATTATGAGAGAGTTTATAGAAGCAAAGAAGTGTATACAAATATAAGGTATTTTCTTGATTCTTGCTTGGAAATTAAAGAATGCTATAGGAAAGATATGAGATAAGTTTTTTACTACCCAGAGGAAGGAAGACCTGTGATTTAGATCATTTTATGCTTTTCGAATTTTTGAGGATTTTGGCTTAAATTCAAGTGTTATAGCTAAGACTTTTGTTAATTGCCAATTGTTCTGTTGATTTGATTGTCAGTGGAGATTTGGCTCCTAAAATGATAAGGGCCCATGAGAAATCTTGAAACTAAAGAGATTTTACGGCATATTACGTTTTTTCATAAAGAAGCTAAAAGGGAAATGATTTAATGCATTAAAAGAAAAAGAATGCATGAATGTGCATAATCTTATGAATCAATACACAAGAGTTATATTCTGATTTGTATAAATTTGTCAGAATGCTTATCAATGTAAATAATAAAATATTTTAGGGAGTCTATAATGACTGACAAAAACCAGATTGAGAAAGCTGTTTCGCTGGTTGAAGCAGCAAAGCGTTCTGGGGCAGATGCTGCTGATGCTGTTATTGTTCATGCTCATTCTACCAGTGTATCAGTTCGTTTTGGGAAAGTCGAATCGACAGAAGCAGCAGAGAGCAATGATTTTACTCTAAGGGTTTTTGTTGGAAAAAAAGTAGCAAGTGTTTCTGCTAATTTAGGATCTTATCCGCAAGAACTTGCGGAACGTGCTGTTGCGATGGCTAAAGCTTCTCCCGATAGTTTATTTGAAGGTTTGGCAGATAAAGAGTGTTTGGTTAAGTATCCTAAAGATCTTGATCTTTTTGATGATTTTGTACCCAGCAGTCATTTTTTAACAGAAGATGCTTTAAAAACGGAGGCAGCAGCTCTTGATGTTAAAGGTGTAAGCAATTCTGGTGGCGCTGCAACAGCTTATGGCCGTAGTGGGTTTATTCTTGTGACCAGCGATGGTTTTTGTGGAGCCTATCGCTCAAGTTGTTTTTCACGTTCTTGTAGTGCTCTTGCAGGTGAAGGAACACAGATGGAGCGGGATTATGATTATACAACAGCCTTACATTTTTCTGATTTAGAGGCAGCAGAAACTGTGGGAAAGAATGCAGGGCTTGGTGCTGTTCGACGTTTGGGTGCAGTTCGTGCGGCGACTGGGAGCGTTGATGTTATTTTTAATCCGCGTACGGCTCGTGGAATTGCAGGGCATATCGCATCTATGGTCAATGGAGCCTCTGTGGCTCGAAAAACGAGTCTTTTACAGAATTTCCTAGGCAAGGAAGTGATGAAGCCTAATGTTAATGTAACCGATCAACCTTTGCGATTACGTGGAAATGCTTCTCATCCTTTTGATGGAGAAGGGGTAGAGGGGCAAACACTCAATATTATTGAAAATGGTATTTTAAAAAATTGGCTTCTTTCATCATCTACAGCACGTGAATTGGGACTTAAAACAAATGGACACGGTATGCGTTCGGCATCATTAGTGCAGCCGACCAGTACAAATTTTGCTATTGAACCGGGTTTAGTATCACCTTGCGATATGATAAAAGATTTGCGAAATGGATTTTATGTGACCGAATTATTCGGTCATGGCATTGATTTTATTACTGGTCAGTATAGTCGTGGGGCTTCCGGTTTTTGGATTGAAAATGGTGAAATTGCTTATCCGGTAAGTGAAGTAACGCTAGGTTCTGATTTGCTTCATATGTTAGCACATTTAACACCTGCCAATGATATTGATCGGCGTTATAGTACAGCTGCTCCAACATTGTTAATTGAAGGGATGACACTTGCAGGAAAATAACACGCATCATTCTTCTGATTTAAATCTTTTGCGTGATGTTTGTCGAGAGGCAGGAGATTTAGCAATGCGGTATTTTGGATGCACGTTGGATGTCTGGATTAAAGAAGGTAATTCCCCGGTTAGTGAAGCAGATTTTGCTGTTGATCATTTCTTGAAAGAGAGGCTTCTTGGAGCTCGTCCAAATTATGGATGGATTTCAGAAGAAACAAAAGATAATCGAGAAAAACAAGATTATTATGAGCGCTCTTTTGTTGTTGATCCTATTGATGGAACGCGTGGTTTTCTTTCTGGCAATCCTTATTGGTGTATTTCGGTTGCCATTATTGAGAATGGGCGTCCTATTGTGGGCGTTCTACAATGTCCGGCTCAAGGAGATGTTTATACAGCTGTAACAGGTGGAGGGGCAACATTAAATGGGATAAAACTTCCTCGTTTAGCCTTTGAGGTTCATCGAAAATATAAAATTTCACTTGATAAATCGCTCGCACAAAAATTACCAGATGATTTTCTCAATCAAGTCAGTCTTTACCATTATCTTCCTTCTCTTGCTTATCGTATTGTTCTTGTTGCTCAAGATGAAATTGATATCGTATTAGTTCGTCCAAATTGTCATGAATGGGATATTGCCGCTGCTGATCTTATTTTGCAGGAGTGTGGAGGGTGTTTTTTATCGCTTGATGCCCCTTTACTATCTTATGGAATTGAACCTTACCAGTATGGACTTTTAATTGCTGGTAAAAATAATTGCTGTCAAGATATGATAGATGTTGTTCGTCAAACAAAGTTAGTTTAATCACGTAAAAGCGCGCTAAGATAATCTAAATGATATGGAGGCACATATGACTGAAACCAAAGAAAAAAAACAATATTTACATCTTGTATTTGGTGGGGAATTAAAAAATCTTAACAGTAATCAATTTAAGAATCCTGATGAGTTAGATGTGGTTGGTATTTTCTCAGATTATCAATCCGCTCAAGAAGCATGGCAGGCAAAAGCACAAAGCAGTGTAGATAATGCATTACAACGTTATTACATTGTAGATTTGCATCAGTTTCTTGATGCTGAGTTAGGCGATGCAGAATAAAGCTTGAATATTTGGTCATTATAACCTGTAGATTGCTTCATGCTTTTGTTTAGTCGTCCTTTTCATAGGTACGTTCTTCGGGTAAAATAGAATGCCGTAAAAAAGAATATGCTTGTTGTTTAAAATTCATATGTTTTTTTAAGAAACATCTCCCAAAGCACCCAAGCCCATTTCATAATAGCGTCCGTGCAAGGTATAAAATCCATTATTGCACCACCATCTTTACGCTTAATAAAAATGCAAGACAGTTTCTATCAACCTATTTACAACAGCAATATTATCATGACAGCTATCACTCGAAGTTTATGATTATATTGTGAATAGTCACTCTGCTTTTGAATGGGGTATGAGACACTAATGCGTTAAGATTAATAAAAAGAGTAGCATTATTAATGATAGCAATTATTACTCTGTTGAGATTATTAGCACTCGTTACTTATCTATTGGAATTTTTTCAACGAGTTATTACTATAAGCTTAGAAACCATGAAAGTCGTTAGAAACTTTACCAAAATTAGAAACTTAGAGAAACTGAATAGATTTATGAAGTTAACTTACCTCATAAGGATTTCTTGAGTACTCATTTAAAACTACAATCTATAAGTTAATCATTTTGTGTTGATTATATACAATCTTAAAAGGAATAATATATCATTGCGACCTCCTGAAAAGAGAGGATTTAAAATTTTGAAAACTCTTATTTAAATTGCTTTAAGACTTTTAAGAAATTCTCTATTAAACAAGATTAGATTTTTCTGGATTACCTTTAAGAGATTATATCACAATTTAAAATGAGAACTCTATACTATTCAAAAGTTTTTTAAGATTAGTTTGACATATTCATTTTATTGAAATGAAATAATAGAGATTGAGCTTTCTTTTAAACACATTTTATTTGTTGTATTTATATTAGGTTGTAATGTCTATATGGGTTATTTTTTTGAAAAATTGACAATACCTAACATATGTAAAAATAAGCTTTTTCTCTAAAATACCAACGTGCAAAATTCAAAGTCTCATTAAAATCATAAGAAGTATTTATTCAGTGAGTTGAAAAAATTGATACAATCTATGTCATAGGTTTATCATTTATATTTTAAAAATTATAATCGACTGAAATGTAGTTTTGTTATTTTTGAGTAAGATTTTTTATAGGGTGCAGAATGAAGTGATAAAATCGATATAAGTTACAAAATTTAATTAAAAGAGATTTAAATAATGTGTATATGTATTGAATTTTCTCATGGATTAAGCTTTTTTTATTTAAGATATGAATGATATTAAAAAATATGGATGCAACCAATAGTGTTGATGAATTTTTTAACAAAATAAGTATATAGATATCTTAAAATAGCTGGATGAGGTGATTTTAAATGGTAGAATTAAAGGCACATACGGCTCTTTTAAGCTATCGAATGATTGGTTTTTGCTTATGTCCTGTTATTCCTTTTTATTTGTTCTTTCGTGCTATTCGTGGAAAAGAAGAGTGGTGTCGCAAAAAAGAGCGTTTAGGTAAAAGTTCTCATATACGCCCCCAAGGTTCGTTAGTTTGGTTGCATGCAGCAAGTGTTGGAGAAACACTTGCACTTGTTCCACTTATAAATTATATTTTATCATTGGAAATCAATGTATTAATGACAACTGGGACGGTGACATCTTCTACTCTTGTGAAAAAATATTTTGGTAATAGGTTGATTCATCAATATGCTCCTTTGGATTTAGATTTTGCAGTGCGCCGTTTTATTCGTCATTGGAAGCCTGATCTCGTCTTAATTTGTGAATCAGAAATTTGGCCTCTTCGTATTAAAGAACTTGCAAAAATGCGTATTCCGCAGATTTTGGTTAATGCCCATATGTCTGAACGTTCTTTTAAAGCTTGGCAAAAACGACGTGTTCTTGCCAAACATATTTTTAAGGATATTGATTTGGCGATTGGTCAAAATGAAAGAGATGTAGCTTATTACCATACACTTGGCGTAAAATCTGTTACGTTTTCTGGTAATCTCAAGGCTGATGTTTTTCTGGTTGAAAATCAAGAATTGCTTGCACGTTATCGTAATGCTATCGGCAATCGCCCAGTTTGGGCAGCTGTTTCAACGCATGAAGGGGAAGAGGAGATTGCTTTTGAGGTCCATAAAATTGTTAAAAATTATTTGCCAGATTTATTAACAATTATTGTGCCTCGTCATCCAGAACGTTCAGAAGATCTTATCAGAAAATGCGATAATAAGGGGTTAAGTTTTATTCGTAGGAGTAGAGATGCTGTTCCAAACATGAATACCGATATTTTATGGGGAGATACCATTGGAGAAATGGGACTTTTTCTTCGCTTATCGAAAGTTTCTTTCGTTGGTAAATCGTTATGTGGAAATGGTGGACACAATCCATTGGAATTGGCTTTGCTTGGTTCCGCTATTTTGACAGGGCCTCATGTTTCAAATTTTCAAGAGATGTTCAAACAATTTCTAACGCGTGATGCAGCATATATGGTTCAAGATACAAAACAGCTTGCTATTCAGGTGTATAAGCTTTTAACAAATGAAACATTGCGGCAAGAAATGGTTGATAAGGCTCATGAAGTGGCAACAGGTATGGCAGGTGCATTTGAGCGCACATTAAAGATTTTAGATCCATTTTTACAACCCCTTGTAATACAAACAGGTTTACGTCAGCGTCAGGGTAGATATGCATATTAGCGCCCCTCGTTTTTGGTGGAAAAATAAAAGCTTTTTGCGTTTTGTGTTAGCTCCAGTTTCATGGGGGTATGGTTATTTTTCAAGTCGTTTTATGACAAGACAGCCTCCCGTGATTGATCTGCCAGTTTTGTGTATTGGAAATTTTACATGTGGTGGTGCGGGTAAAACGCCGGTTGTTATTGCTTTTACAAAAGTGGCTAAAGAACTTGGTTTCGTACCTGGTATTATATCTCGTGGTTATGGTGGATCAGTTAAAGGGGTACATCTTGTAAATGAAAAATATGACAATGCACGCGATGTTGGAGATGAGGCACTTTTACTTGCACGGCATGCTTTTGTAGCTGTATCACCTAATCGTTATGCAGCGGCACAACGGCTTAAACAAGAGGGATGTAATCTTATTTTAATGGATGACGGATTTCAAAGTCGCCGTCTTTATATGGATTATGCGTTACTCGTTGTTGATGCGATGCGCGGTTTTGGTAATGGAGCTGTCTTTCCAGCAGGACCTTTGCGCGTACCATTAAAAACGCAGTTTTCTTTTATGGATAGTGTTTTATTGATTGGTCACTCCGATGCGCCTGATAATGTCGCTTTTTTTGTTTCGCGTACTGGAAAGCCTTTATATCGTGCTCATCTTAAAGCCAGTGCCTCTGATGAGGTTTCAGGAAAATCATTTTTGGCATTTGCTGGTATTGGCAATCCAGATAAATTTTTTAAATCTATTAAAGAATTGTCTGGTCATGTGGTGCAAACTTATATATATCCAGACCACTATTTTTTCACAGATAAAAATTTAAAAAGCCTTATACAAAAGGCTAAAATGCACAATTTATGGCTAGCAACAACAGCTAAAGATTATACCCGTATACAGACAATTCACATGCAAAAAGATTTGAAAAATCTTATTATCTTTGATGTGAATGTCGATTTTGTTCAAAAAGACTTCTGTCGTATGGTCCTTGAAGAGGTCATAACCCGCTTTAGAAAACGTTCCCTTGAATTTTCTTGTCTAAAAGGCAAAGGCTAAATTTATAGCTTTTGAGGGGTTATTTTTCTTTTGTTTTTAACAATTGCTTGAGATATGGGTTGCACTCAAGTTCGCGCTGATAGGAGATTTCACAACTAGCATATGCTTCTTGGCGGTGATGATTCCAATATTTTAAATCATCTATAGGGATTTTTTGCCCGCTAACAGCACAAATGGTATAGGTACCATATTCTATAATGTCATATCCATTATTAGAATAATGAATTTTTGCTTCGCGTTCACCATTGGGAAACATTATAACTCCTTTTTACTTGATACAAGAGATTCAAGAAAAGTGCCATAAAATATATTATAAAGTCGAGAGTTAATTTTAAAATATTTTTCTTGTAAAAATGATGAAGGGCTTATTTTCTGCCAAAAAGCCGTTCTATATCTGCCAATTTGAGTTCAATATAAGTAGGGCGTCCATGATTACATGTACTTGTATTAGGTATTGCCTCCATTTGTCGTAATAGTGTGTTCATTTCTTCGGGGCGTAAAAGGCGCCCTGACCGTATTGAGCCGTGACAGGCCATCGTTGCTGCAACATAATCAAGCATTGCTTTTAAATTATTTGTTGTATCATACTCAGCAGCCTCATCTGCGAGATCTTTAATAAGGGCTTGGACGTTGATCTCTCCTAACATGGAAGGTGTTTCACGCACAACAATTGCTCCTGGTCCAAATGGTTCTATTCCTAATCCAAATTTCTGCAAAGCATCTTTATGCGTTAAAAGGCATGTTGCATCCTCTTCAGAGAGTTCTACAATTTCAGGAATAAGTAATAACTGTGAAGGAAGTGGTTTGGAATAAAGTGCATTTTTGAGTGCTTCATAAACCAATCGTTCGTGAGCTGCATGCTGATCGACAATGATCAAACTATCTTGTGTTTGGGCGATAATATAGTTTTTATGGATTTGTGCTCTGGCCGCTCCTAATGGATAAGATAACTCTTCTGATGAAGATGTCGTGCTTGGAATGTATGCATCCCCACTTGGTGTATTTAAGCCCTCCATAATAGGAGCGGCATCTTCTTTTAAATCAAAAGAGTGAGTACTATCCAATGGTTTTTGGACCATTGGAGCGCTGGTAAAATGATGAGGTTGTGAACTGTAAGAAGAGAATTGGTGCGTGTTCTTAAAACTGCCTAATGGTTGTTGTGCCAATGATTGTTGTGCCAATGATTGTTGTGTTTGAAATGCAGCAAGCATTGCTTCAGAACGGGTTGAAGTAGGACGAATACCAGATTGCTGCAATGCTTCACGAATAGCTCCAACAATCAAACCACGAATTAATCCTGGATCACGGAATCGTACATCAGCTTTGGCTGGGTGAACATTAACATCTACCTCAGCAGGTGGGAGGTCAATAAAAAGAATAGCGACAGGATAACGATCTCGTGTTATGACATCAGCATAAGCGCCTCGGATAGCGCCCCATAGAAATTTATCACGCACGGGACGTCCATTAACATAAGCAAATTGATGAAGGCTGTTATTTCGGTTGAAAGATGGCAAACAGGCAAAACCTGTTAAGCGCACCGCTTCGCGTTCAGCATTCAGCGCAATGCTATTAGGGGCAAATTCTTTTCCCATAATCTGCGTAATACGTTGTAATTGTCCTTGAATATTATTTTCTGTAGCAGACAATTCCATAGATGTTCTGTCTAGTCCTGAAAGAGAAAAGCGGATATGTGGAAATGCGATAGCAATTCGCTTAATCATATCGCTAATAGCATTTGTTTCAGCCCGATCAGTTTTCATAAATTTTAATCGTGCTGGCGTGACAAAGAAAAGATCACGAACTTCAACAATTGTTCCAAGATTCGCAGCAGCTGGTTTGGGTCCTACAATTTTTCCTGCAGTAACGGAAATTTCAGCAGCGCTCTCAGCATCTTTTGTTCGTGAAATGAGTTTAAGTTTAGCAACAGAACCAATAGAGGGGAGGGCTTCTCCTCTAAATCCAAGGAAGCAGATATTGTGTACGTCATCGGTAATCTTTGAGGTACAATGGCGAGAAACTGCTAAAGTTAATTGATCTGCAGGAATTCCATAACCATTATCACTCACCTTTATAAAATTTTTTCCACCATTTGCTGTAATAATTTCAATGCGTGTTGCACCAGCATCAATAGCGTTTTCAACAAGTTCTTTGACAACATTTGCTGGTCGTTCAATAACTTCACCGGCGGCGATTTGATTAATAATATTTTCGCTAAGATGGCGTATAATCATAATAAATTCTAACAGGAATCTTAAGGGTTCTATAGAAAATTATGATAACATCATTTGCGAGACATTCAAGAATAAGAGAGCATGAGAGGTATTATTTTTACAATACCTCCTATTTTATTTTATGTTAACAAGTCGGTTGGAAAAAACATAAAAATAGTTTTTATCACTTTAAAATAGCTTGCACCAGTTTATCATCTAGGTCAAAAAAGAAACAATGTAAAAAGGGAAGGCAATATATATGGCGCGTATAAGCGGTATTTTAGCAGATAGTGATATACAAGCTTTGATTGAGAATAACTTTCTCAAGGCTCAGTATCCATTTGATAGATCTCAAATACAACCAGCAAGCCTTGATCTTCGTTTAGGGGAGAAAGCTTATCGTATACGTGCTTCTTTTATGCCGGGACCTGATACAAAAGTTTTGGATAAGCTTGAACGGTTAAAGTTGCATGAGTTTGATTTACGAGACGGAGCCGTTTTGGAAACGGGGTGTGTTTATATTGTTCCTCTTTTAGAAAGTTTAGCTTTACCAGAATTCTTATCTGCTGTTGCCAATCCCAAAAGTTCTACAGGACGATTAGATATTTTTACACGTGTCATTACGGATAATGCTCAGGAGTTTGATAAAATTTGTGCTGGTTATCATGGTCCACTTTATTTGGAAATTAGTCCACGCACATTTCCAATTTTGGTGCATACAGGCTCACATTTATCACAGCTTCGGTTTAGAAAAGGGCAAAGTTATTTAAATGAAATAGAGTTGCACACTTTGCAAAGGCAAGAAACACTGATATCGGATGATTTTCCTAATATTAGTGTTGGTGGTATTGGTCTTTCCATTAATTTAAAGGGAGACAAAAACGGGCTTATAGGTTATCGTGGTAAACATCATACAAGTGTTATTGATATTGATAAACGTGCCGTTGCCCACGTTTTAGATTTTTGGGAACCTCTTTTTGATCGTGGTCAAAGGGAGTTGGTTCTTGATCCTGATGAATTTTACATTTTAGTTTCACGAGAGTCTGTTCATGTGCCTCCGCTTTATGCCGCAGAAATGACACCTTTTGATCCTTTAGTTGGCGAGTTTAGGGTGCATTATGCAGGCTTTTTTGATCCAGGATTTGGGCATAAGGAGGCGGGTGGAAAAGGAGCAAGAGCGGTTTTAGAAGTGCGGAGCCATGAAGTTCCTTTTATCTTAGAGCATGGTCAAATTATTGGCCGTTTGGTCTATGAGCATATGCTTAATCGACCATCAACCCTTTATGGACATGATGTTGGATCACATTATCAAGCACAGGGTTTAAAGTTGTCCAAGCATTTTAAATGAGTTGGGAACTACGAATTTTGATAACATGTATGCAGAAAGCGTATTTTAGATAAAAGAAAATTTTGTGCTTCGCAAAACTGGCGTCATGCATTCTATTTTTAATTTCCAAGGTTATCTCATCTCTTGTATTTGAGAGGGTATGAGAGGCATTTTTACTTCTTTTTTCAAGAGGTTCTATCTATACGAACTCCATTTATGATGTGCAAAAGAATAGTTTTGATTATTTCATCGTGACAAAATTTACAATGAAAGAATTTTACTATATTCAATATGTTATTCATATTTATTATTATAATAAATCAATAGGTTAATAAAATTCAACATAACAGTAGCTACTCACTTTTCAAAGTAAATATGCGAGATTGGATGCTGCAATTGACTCAATTTTTCTAGAGTGTAATAACCAGTATATTTTATTCCGCATAAAAATTATCCTTAAGAGTTAATAAATAAGTTTTCACTCCAGTTTAGTAACAATTATTTTCAATAAACATTATTCTAATTTTAGTAACTCATTTATAGCCTCAAGATATAATATTGCTAGAAAATTATTCAATTAAATATGAAGGTTTCTATTGGTATGAACATTAAAAGTTTTTATGCTTTATATGAATTAGGCACTATATATTTTTATAAACTTTCATGAATAAGTAACAGATCTCAGTTTTGAATATTGATATAAGAAGATTTCTGCATGTATGCGACAGCTTTATTTCCAGTATTAATAAAGGATTTTTTCATCTTTTGGAGGAGATTATGATTTATACTTAATGACACTCTATATTCTTAATAACTGATAATGTAAGGATCTTTGGAGGGAGAAGCGACTTTAAATTATGACTAATTAAGCTACGGAGCAATCGCTTTCGAAGAGGGATTGCTTTAAAGAGAGTATAACAATTTTAATTGCACATGAAGAATATATGAGTAGATACGTTATTAATGATACTTCATACTGTGAGATTTTAAATTTGGATAAGAGCAATAAAGACGTTGTTTTTATCAATTAGTTTTTTTAGAAAGTGGCAGTCTCTGTTGCTTCTATCTATTCAATAGAGTGCTTTGGGAGAATAGCGAATAGGTAGGTACATGGATTCGCTTTTATGCGTTTTAGGATGTTTTCTCTTTTCATTTAGGAACAATGGTGCCATCAATGATTATTTCTTCAACACTTGATTATCGTAAGGCAGCAAAGCGTCGTCTTCCTCCCTTTCTTTTTCACTATATTGATGGTGGGGCTTATGCTGAAGAAACGATGCGACGTAATTGTACAGATCTTCAAGCACTTGCATTGCGTCAAAGGATTCTAAGGCAAGTTGGTGAAGTTGATCTTTCAATCAAGCTTTTTGATCAGACACTTGATTTACCGATTGTACTTGCGCCTGTTGGGCTAACGGGCATGTATGCACGTCGTGGAGAGGTAAAAGCAGCGCGTGCCGCAGCGGCAAAAGGGATTCCTTTTACTCTATCTTCTGTTTCAGTTTGTCCTATTGCGGAAGTGCAAGAAGCGGTTGGAGGTGCATTTTGGTTTCAACTTTATGTTCTCAAAGATCGCGGTTTCATGCGTGATGCACTAGAACGGGCTTGGTTGGCTGGTGTACGCACGTTGGTTTTTACAGTTGATATGCCAATTCCTGGTGCACGTTATCGTGATGCGCATTCGGGAATGTCTGGTCCTTATGCTGGTTTACGTCGTTTTTTACAAGCTTTGACTCATCCATATTGGGCTTGGAACGTTGGTGTTATGGGGCGCCCTCATGATCTTGGAAATGTCTCTGCTTATCTCAAAAAGAAAATTGCATTGGATGATTACGTTGGTTGGCTTGGTGCAAATTTTGATCCATCAATTGGTTGGCATGATTTACAATGGATTCGCGATTTTTGGAAAGGAAAAATGATTTTGAAAGGTATTCTTGATCCAGAAGATGCACGAGAAGCAGTAAAATTTGGTGCGGATGGTATTGTTGTTTCTAATCACGGCGGACGTCAGCTTGATGGTGTATTATCAACAACACGAGCGTTGCCTGCAATTGCGGATGCTGTAAAGGATTATTTGACTATTTTAGTGGACTCAGGTGTTCGTTCTGGTCTTGATGTTGTACGCATGATAGCACAAGGTGCGGATGCTGTTATGATTGGCCGTGCTTTTGTTTATGCGCTTGCAGCAGCAGGTAAGAAAGGTGTTATGCATCTCCTTGATCTTTTTGCCAATGAAATGCGGGTAGCTATGACACTGACTGGTACTCAGACAATCAAAGATATTACACGCAAGAGTTTAGTAAATATAGATGTTTTTAAGCAATGAAAGCAATATGTTATACTTCTTTCAGAAAAAGAAAGTCTTTTTATAGAGGAGCATAATTATATATTTTAAAAAATATGTTGACAGTTAAAGTTAAATAGAAAAGATCAATAAGCTCCTCTATAAAATCACAGAAAATACTCAGTAACTACAATAATATTAAGTATTAATAATAATAAACACGAAAAAAAACAATAATAACATTGCATACATATTTTATTTACTTTATTAAAAGCTCATTCTACGGATAAAAAGGAACAAGCGCTGATATTAAAGGTAAAACAACTGTTGATATAGAAAAAATAGCTATAAATAATGCTGTGAGCATTTTTCCCTCCTGTATATAAAAAACATTAAAATATAATATGTTAATTACTTCTTTTCCATATTGGCATAAAACGTAAATTTATAAAATCCATTTAGTTTTATTTTAATATAAATAATATTAATTATAGTATATAAATAAAATTATTAAAAATGTCAATATGTATTTATTTTAATCTATAATTATAATAAAAAATGTATCTAATAGATAATATTTCTATAATCTATATATTATTTATATTAAGTTCATTGGATAATATATTATATGGATATGATATTGTTTTTATGGAGTACATTTTTAAGCAATGAAAAAAATATCCGTACTATCTTTAAAAAAGCTCGTTTACTGAGAGCAAAACTGCGTGAATTAATGTGCTTTTCTTTCTTATTTTCTTGTATTCTCAATGATTTATGATGTTTTTGAACTGACGAGCATATTAGGAAGCAGTTGAATATTTTTTGTATAGTATGTCATTTCTAACACTATTTATGCGTTCTCGATTGATTTTATAACTTGTTAAAATATCCAGTTCGTTTTTATTGCAGATGGGGATGGTGGGGGGGGCAATGATACAAATTGGCATAGAATGTTTTGTTCCATAAGCGATTTAACAATTGCATCTCCAAGCTTCTCCTTTGATACTATGCTCTTCACAGACAACAACAGATTGGTGAGATTGGCATAACTCACTGATCTATTATCTCAAAGTTGAATTGTTGGCACACTTGTAAGCGTTGGGATAACTTCATGTTTTTTGAAGCTCTTCAGCAACATCAAGACAAATCTGAATAGTTTCTTCAGTAGTAGGTAAGAGAACATCTTTTCCTTTTTTAAACAGAAGTTTTGCTGATATCAATTTTTGAAGCATTTTTATGAATATTTATAACAACACGCTTTCCTAAACCTATATAAATGGGTACAAGATTACTTAGAGTAGAAAGAATTACAGTTTCCATTTGATCCAATTACTTACTCATAAGTAATTGGATAATATTTACTTTATCGCTGAATAAAAAAGAAAAGTTTTTCTCTCTTTAAATAGAGGATGGATTGCCATCTAGCCAATAGGGATAGTTTGCGAGAAATTTGTTCGATGCAAAACGACTTAACATTGCAGTTACTTTTTATCATTTGAAGCTGTGAAAAGAAGGCTAAGATAGATGAAAGAATGTAAAAAATGATGGATACATTTTAAGATAAAAAATTATAATTTTGTTAATGCTACACCAGTTGCTGCTGATATTGGTGACAAAAGAAATTCGATCAAAAAAATATCAAAATTATTTGAGTATATTCCTCATGGCATGTAGAACAAACCTTTTTGTTGGTATGAGTGATATTTTCTTTGAACAGAAATTGATTCTATCCCCTGAAATCAGCAATAATCTCTCAGGTTATGTCGTAAACTTTTTAGGGATGTTACAACGCCACTATCGTCCTTTTATGAAAATGTTAGCATTTCAGATGAGCAGTTATGAGGAATTTCAACGTTTAATACAGCAAGATCCAGAAACTCTCACGGATTTAGAACGGGCGTCAAGATTTTTATATTTACAGCGATTAAGTTTTAGAGGGAATGTAAATCTTACGATGAGAGTAGAAACCCATCGTAGCGCGCGGGGGCTTAAGCCCTTCCAATTTGAATGCGTGCTAAAACTTATTTTCCACTGTTTAGCAGGTGTTAGCATTGAACATTTAGACTGGTCTGATTTTATTGTGCGTTATGATTGCCTAAAAATCTTGTTTTATCTTTCACCACTTTTATTGTGGTTTTGAAGGTTATTAAAGAAAGGATTTTTATAAGCGGGAGGACTATCAGCCGATGTCTAAGCTGCTTGCATAATAAGAGGGAGTTTTTTGTCTTTAAACAATATGCTAGAAATTCAAAAAACTTTAGTTAACTTTATAAAAGAGGTTACATCATTATAGACTGCTCTGCAAATAACACAATTGCTGGTGAGGAATGGGGCATCACCAATTTTGATTTCTAAAAAAGAAACAATACGTATTAAATAGTCTTTAACTTTGCAGACTTTTTGAGAATCCTTTCAGAATCTTTTGAAAAAAGTGAACTGATAGAAGATATTTCTATCAAAATATAAAAACTTTTCTAACAAGTTAGGAATAAATATAAAAATATATATTAAATATAAAAACAGTACGATATGTAGGCAATCTGGGCTTTAGAAACAAGAATCAAAGCGTATAAAGATGCATAGAGGTGAGATTGAGACATATCATTTTTATGATTCAATAAAAAATAAAAATTAAAGAAAAAATTTTATATCAAAAATTTAAGGTGGTTTAAAAGGTGGATGGGCAATGCATGGAAGGATGAGTGAGAAGGTGAATTAGGGGAGAGTGATTTATAGATTATCAGTATCTTTGTAAAAGTATCTTCTCAAGATAAATATTGGGATGAAATAAGATTGTGGTTGAATGTTCGAAAAGATAATACGCGCTCTTAACTTTTCCGTTATACACATCACAATAAACGCCGTGAAAGACACGGTCCTATTACAAACTTTCTCTAAAAGCAGTACATGAGTTTACAAGCTATTACAGTAATATTTTAAAAGAAAGATTTTATTTCAGGAAAAAATTATCTTAAAATAGTAAAGCAATATTTTTCAAGAAATTGCTAGGCAACTTTTGAAAGTAAAAAAGCTAAGTTAAAAAATAAAAGAAAAAATGGTTATTGGTTTTCTCAATTGGAGTTGCATGTCATTTCCCACATAGGGAATTTACCTATAGAAAAATTAACAGCCAAGATTATTCACAATGTTTTCCCGCCACTTTAGCATGAAAAAGCAGATACAGTGCGAAAGTATTTTCCTTATCGTCAACATCATTATTATAATTAGGAAGCTGAAGCAACGTCATTTACAAATCACATAAAAGCCTTACCATTATTCATTATATAGCTCCGTAGATTGCTTTTCTTCAAGCATGCAAGCTTCTAGATGTTATTTTTGTTGAAAACAGAACCTTTGTGTATGATCAGTTCTTTGAACGACGATAGTAGTGCAATCCATAAAATCTTTTCTCATCTTCTTTTGATAGGATAACAAAGATGCCCATAGAATACATCAATAGACTCAATCATTTTACACAAACATAATCTGTTGAATCCTTTCGCTTCAACTCAGACATCTCCGTTACTCTAATTAAAACTAATCGACCACCAGAGTGTTTTAATCCTTTAAGTGCTTTTACTTTTAATCTGAATGTATCCACCTCTTTCAAATCTTTTCATTGATTGATGTTTCAGAGGAATTATATTTTTATCACTTTATTTTCCGTTTATCTCTCCAACCACATAAACGTTCACCTTGTTCGTTATGTTTTAAAATATCTCTCGCCAAATTTGGACTAATGACATTGATATCTTGTCGATTCAAATAAATTGGCAGCCATCCAATACAAGAAGTTCGTTCATTGGTCGCGCAACCAGCTAGAAAGCTTAGTGCGCACATCAGCATCACTTTTCTTATTAATTTCATTTTCTACCTCAAGCCGTGTTGTCGCTATCTTGAAATCTTCTTTTGTTTGCTTTTGCTTCTCAACTTTTTTCCCAAGAAAAAAGGCTTTGACTAAAGCTATAAGAAAAGCTGCTATGAGCGCTGACGTCATTGTCAGATATTTTTTTATCCATAAAATCATAGGCGGTGTTCCTGAAAACGTTTAGCAATGTATATCATAGCTGTACAAGCGGCTAAAACCATAATGCCTGCTAGAACCCATTGAACAGGACCATTTCCTGCAAAAAGACCTCCAAGCCCTGAAAAAGAACCTATGATTGGGGCAAGAGCTTCTACTTTGCAAATACCTGTTACGCCTTCTGGTTCTACTACATGATAATTGGGGGCAACATGAGCTCCTTTTGCCCATAATCCTGCTTCGGTTGCTCGGCGATTGACAAGACCTTGGATACGTTTTCCTCCCACTCTTGTCCATTTTTGCAATTCGGTTGGTATCGCTTCATATTCACCTTTATTAAGCTTTTTTAAAAGTGTAGAACTGCGAAATGCTGTGATTCCTACATTATAGCAAAATGATACTAATGCCGCGAATTGTTCATCGTTTAAAGGAACGGTAACGGCTTTTTCAACAACAGCTTCATACTCCCTCAAGTCCTGACAAAGGATTTTTTCAGCTTCTTTTTCCGTAATTTGCATATCTTTGTGAACGCTTGGGGCACCAGCAGCACTTGTATGTCCATAACCAATTGTCCAGACACCACCAGAATCTTCATAAGCTGATAAACGCAAGCCTTCCAATTGCTTAATCAATACAAGCCCTTCTTTTGATATTTTTCGCATTATTTTTACCTATAAAAAACTACACAAAGCAGGATATGAATTAAAAACTTACATCTACTCATTTTTAAGAACAGAACAGCGAAAGGGCATAATAAATTCAAAACATCCATAGTGGATTATTTTAAGATCCATATCATTTTTTTTGAATAAAGGTTATGCTAAATACTATTCATTTTGCAGCAATTGATCTCCATCTAAAGACAATAACTTTATAATAATTCCATTTATAATCAGATAGATTTCACTCATAAATTCTTACATTTGATCCAGAATGATTTAGAAGAACTTTACTTGAAAAAACTTCAATAATTCCGATGACAAAAAGCATTTTTAACAAAAAATAAGAGACATAATAATTAATGAAATAATTAGGTGTTAATTTTTAAGTAATTTCAAAAGTCATAAATTGCACCACAGAATTTTTTTATAAAAACAAAAAAACATTATAATTTAATATTATATATCTAAAAATTATCTTAGAATCAATAAGACATATACATAACGTGTTATACATATTTAATAAAAAAATCTATAGTTAATTTAATTATTCTTTGTTTTTTTTCCTAATTGCTTAATTTCATTAAAAAATACCTTTATGAAGGATTTTAAATAAACTGTTATATAAAAAACATAATGAATGTTTCTCCTCTCTTACAGTCTGTTTCCAACTGAAACAATATATTAGTGGAGCATATTCAATATATAGACCAATGATATTTGATAGTTTTTTAAAGAATATTGTACTGTAATAAATTTGAACAAGTAGTTCGGTTTCATATATTTTCTTTTTCATATGAAGCATTTAGTGGGGCGTTCGGGTCCAATGGTATCATCTTTGTCTGGTGTTGTATTGGCTACGTTTCCAGCAGCCTCTTAAACAAATCAATCAAGCTATTGAAATCTTTTTAGAGGCAATAGCACAAGAGACACAAAAGATTTTGACAAAAAGCTGCTTGACAATATAGGAAGCTCTCTCCTCCTAGCATCCCAGTCCATTCACATAACATAAAAAATAAAAAGGCAATGAGATGATATTTGATGATGGCAATAGATATGTAATAATACGTGAGTGTGCACAGCTTTTTAGTATATCCACAACAACGATTCGCAATTGGATGCTTCAAAGGGGGCCGGAGCCATATAAGCTAGGGTGAGCAGTGAGGTGGAGAAAGAAAGAGATTTTAGCATTTACTCCAGAGAAAAATACGGAGCAAATAACAATAGATTAGATAAAATTGCATAAACCCTAGAAGGTGGTCTTCAAACAGATAATTAATTAAAAAAAATATATATTTCAATATGTTTAAGAAATAAAATGGTGCCGCATGCCGGATTCGAACCAGCGACCCCATCATTACGAATGATGTGCTCTACCAACTGAGCTAATGCGGCATAGGTTTGTAAGTCAATGAGACAAAACTAATTTGAGGGTAATAGCTAAAAGTACGTATAAAAGCAAGAATGCATTTTTTCAATAATTTATACATATGATAATAATTTGAAGGAGAATTATGTAAAAGTCAGAGGAAAGTATTCTTTGACCTTAATGCTATAAAATGCTTTTCAATTTACGATAGCACTTAAATTAAGAAGCTGGGAATGTAGATCTTTAGGATGAAAAATGGTGTCAAGATAACTTAGTAAAGATAAAAACATTTTCTGATTCTTAAGAAAGAAATTGTTGCATAGAGTGATTGGGAAAATAAAGATCATCATAAACCTTTTATAATGTGCAAATAGATGAGTAGAATTAGTTGAGAAGTTACTTCTCATTTTTATGGGAAGAAAAAGGGAGGAGGATTAATAAAATTAATCACGTTTTTTATTTAAGAGGGAGTAAAAATCATGTCGGATGAAGATCGGCTGATAGAACTAGAAATGAAGCTAGCTTACCAAGAAAAATTCATTGAGAAACTTTCTCGAGAGGTAACTAATCAATGGAAAAGTTTGGATGAGATATCTAAAAAAGTTGATATTTTAGCGAGACGATTTTCAGATTTAAAAGAACTAGAGTGTTACTGAAGCTGTTATCTTACCATTTTCTCAATAGGGAGAAGGTGCGAAATATTTTTTATCACAATTGCAATTATTTACAGAGGAGTTTTTATTTCACGCATTTTGTTAGACTTGTAGAATAATTTTTATAAGCTTCTTCATTAATTTTAATAAGTTCCAATCTTATAAGGATAGCTGATATTAGAAGACGTTTTTTTATATGGGGTTTCTAGTACGAAAATTAAGAAAAGTTTTTGTAGAGTATTAAAGAAACAGCCATAGAAAAATATATGAACTGCAATATTTTAAGTTTTTTCTGTACAGAGTTTTCTTATAGGTGGGAGGTAGATTTATTCGCTAATTTTTTTAAATTGATACAAATAAAGTGATGTTATTGTTATCTATAGAAATCATAAGTGAGCGCCTATATTTATAATGAAGCGTTTTAATTTTTTCTGATGATCAAGTGATCTTCAGTTGTTTTAATAGAGTGAGGGGTTTTAAGCGACATCGATTATGTTATAGTACAGAGAGCTCTAGAAGTTTTTTTCAAGATCAAATGTACTCTTCGTTATATGTATATGATATTTTGTGAAAAGGCTTTTGTTTTTCGTAATTTAAGATACAAAATACTATTGCTAAAGCACCAAAGATAGACCATGCGGGTAAATAAGTGAGAGTAATGCAAATTGAGGACAGAAAATCAGGCATTACCTTGCATAGAGATTGATTAAGGTGATAGATATCTGTTTGCAGAAGGTTTGTTAAAATTTTATTAAAGGGGGTTGTTGTCCAATGTGATGTGATTACAGAGTGTGCGTTATCAATGACCAATGCTATAATGGTTAGTGTAACGAAAATGAAGGACATTAATTTAAATAAAGGGTGGAGCATATTTTTTCTTAAAACTTCAACGGGACATACGTATAATGCACAAAAAAATAAGGAGTTGCATTATGATAAGAAAATAAGTTTACGTTTGTTTTGTGTTTTTTGAAAGAGGTGCCTAATTTTTCAATAAAAGTTGAGGTTAAGTTCAACAAAAGTAGTGAGGCATGATGTCTGAAAAAAAGCACGAGGAATTGAAGCGTAGCCTTCAAAATCGCCATATTCAAATGATTGCTTTGGGTGGCGTTATGGGGACGGGACTTTTTTATGGGTCAACCGAGGCAATTCAATTAGCTGGTCCCTCAGTTATTTTATCTTATCTTGTCGGCGGGCTTATTATGTATTTCATTATGCGAATGCTTGGTGAAATGTCAGTAGAAGAACCGTCTTCAGGAGCATTTAGTTTTTTTGCTTATAAATATTGGGGGAGATTAGCTGGTTTCATAACAGGTTGGAATTATTGGTTTCTTTATATTCTTGTGAGCATGGCTGAACTTACAGTGATAGGGTTTTACCTTGATCATTGGATTTTGATTGATCATTGGAAGACATCTTTCATTGTTCTTTTATTTGTTACATTTGTTAATTTGTTTAATGTTCGTTTTTATGGAGAATTTGAATTTGTTTGCGCTTTGATCAAAGTGGCTGCTGTTATTGGTATGATTATTTTTGGAATTTTTCTCATTGTCACTGGACTAGGGGAAAATCAAGCGAATATTCATTATCTTTGGGACCATGGTGGTTTTTTCCCTTATGGAGCAGTAGGGGTTGTTTTAGCAACTTCTGTAGTAATGTTTTCTTTTGGAGGAACGGAGCTTATTGGTATTGCTGCTGGAGAGGCATCTAATCCACAAAAAACAATTCCAGCGGCTATCCGTCAAGTTATGTGGAGGATTATAATTTTTTATATTGGATCTATCAGCATTATTATGATAATCAGCCCTTGGAATATGATTGGAAAAAATGGTAGTCCTTTTGTCACAATTTTCGAGACTATAGGAATTCCTGCTGCTGGTCATATTTTGAATTTTGTGGTGATTATGGCTGCTATTTCTGTTTACAATAGTGGCATTTATTCTAATGGCCGTATGCTTTATAGTTTAGCTGTACAAAAAAATGCACCACATATTTTTAGTAAACTGAGTGCTGCTCGTGTTCCTTATATTGCTATCCTTTTTTCTTCATTATGTACGGCGTTGATTGTCGTTGTTAATGCTCTTGTTCCTGATAATAGTTTCATGCGGATCATGGCTCTTGCAACTGCAGCAGCAGTGATTACTTGGGCTATTATTGTTATTGTTCATTTGAAATTTCGCAATGCCCATAAGAACAGAAAGGGCGATTTTATTTATGCGTTTGGTTTATATCCTTACGCTAACTATCTTTGCCTCTGCTTTCTTGTTTTATTATTTTGCATTATGTTTGTCAGTGGTTTTGGGAAAAATGGATTGATGACTCGACTTTTTGATATGATAGGAATAAGCTTGCCTTTTCTTGAAGCATATATTCCTGTACAGATGCCTGATATGAGTTTGGCAGTCATTATTATTCCTCTATGGTGCTTGTTATTACTTTTAGGTTATAAACTGAAGCGATAGAGAAAGAAGAGCTAATAAAAGGGATTGATTGGAATAAACCTTGGGGATTATAAAATTTGATAAGGTAACACAAGTTTTTGGTGATTTGTGTGTTTTAAGAAATATTACTGTACAGCTTACCGAAAGACGAGTTGCTATTATAGGTGCGAATGGTTCTGGAAAAAGTACATTTGTTCGCCTTATTAATGGGCTCCAATTACCATCTCATGGTTTTGTAAGCGTTGATGGGCTTGATACAAAACGCGATGCAAAAGCAGTAAAACGTAAAGTTGGATTTGTTTTTCAGAATCCCGATAATCAGATTGTTTTACCATTAGTTGAAGAGGATTTATCCTTTGGTCTCAAAAATTTAAAGCTTAATAAAGATGAAATTAAGGAGCGTGTAGATGAAATTTTACAGCGCTATGAACTTCAAGATTTCAGAAATCACGCTGTCCATTTATTAAGTGGTGGGCAAAAACAACTTGTTGCTATTTCTAGTGTAGTTGCAATGAAACCAGACTACATTATTTTTGATGAGCCGACGACATTACTTGATTTGCGAAATAAGCATCGCGTTACGCAAGTGATAGAAGAATTACCGCAAACGGCAATAGTTGTATCGCATGATTTAGAGTTTTTGAAAAAGTTTGATAGAGTGCTGGTTTTTGATAAGGGGGAGATAGCAATTGATGATGTACCTTTTGTTGCTATAAAGGAGTATATAAGAAGAATGTCATGATCGGTTTATATATTCCGAGGGATACATTTATTCATAGGTTAAGTCCTGGAGTTAAGTTATTATTTCTTACGGCCTGTGGAACTTTTATAATAATGGTTTCTTCCATAGCGCTTCTTGGTTTATTTTTATTGTTGGTCATCTTATTCTATAGAGTCGCCAAAATCCCTTTCAAAACTGTGATAAAGCAATTTAAATCGATGGGATTGCTTTTAGTTCTTCTATTTGTATTTCAAACTATTTTTAGCGGTTGGCTTACGGGGGTTGAGGTCATATTACGTCTTGTTATCCTCTTTTCTTTATCATCAGTTATTTCATTCACAACAAAAGTGTCAGATATGGTGGATGCAATTGAAGCAGGCCTCCAGCCCTTTCGTTGTTTTGGTATAAATCCATCAAAAGTGAGTATGGTTATCTCTATGGCGATCAGGTTTATTCCTCTTTTGAGTGAAAAGTTTAATGAGGTGCATGAAGCACAGCAAGCACGAGGACTTAATACTAACATTGTCGCTCTTGCGATACCTTTAATTATACGGACTATAAGAATGGCGTCAGAAGTGGCTGAAGCATTGGAAGCGCGTTCTTATGATGCTGATACTATTGATACAGCATCTCGTAATAATCAGAGTTTTTATAGTAAAAAAAAGAAGAATTAAATGAATACAAAAGATTTAGTTTATATTGCTTTATTCGCCGCTATTTATGCTATTTTGGGCCTTTTTCCTTCTATTTATCTTCCTTTTCTTCTAGGGGTACCTATTACAGCTCAATCGATGGGACCGATGCTAGCAGGGTCTATTCTTGGGGCAAAAAGGGGTGCTTTAGCGTCACTCCTTTTTCTTGTTCTTGTTGCGATTGGATTGCCTCTGTTGCCTGGTGGTCGTGGTGGAATCAGTGTCTTTTCAGGAATTGCAAGTGGTTATTTAATAGGTTTTCCATTTGCCGCATTTTTTATTGGTTTAATGGTAGAGTTGTTTTGGCAGCGGTTAAATTTTATAACATTATTTATGATAAATACTTTTGGTGGCATTGGGATAGTTTATTCTTTTGGTGTTCCATGGACAGCGTATATGATCAAAGTTTCTTTACTGAAGGTTTTAATGGCTTCATCAGTTTTTTTGATAGGCGATTGTTTAAAAGTGTTGATTGCATCCTTTATTGCACTCGCGATTAAAAGATCTGTTCCTCTCATTCATTCAAAGCATAATAACTAAAATAAATGTATTATTTTGTTATATTGTTATTATATAATATTCATATATCACTATTATTGAATTTAAATATAGTAATTTATGATGTAATTAAACATTGTAGAATCTAATATGATTCATATAAGTGATGTTATTAAAATAAATTATTATAGTATTTTTCTCTATATCTAAGGCATTTAAAGTGTACTTTTATAAATATGATACTTTTTATTAATTATACAACAATAACGAAAGCTTTTCCCTAGTGAAGGAATAATTCAGTGAATACAAAAGATTTAGTTTATATTGCTTTATTTGCCGCTATTTACGCTGTTTTGAGTCTTTTTCCTCCTATTTATCTTCCTTTTTTGCTGGGTGTCCCTATTACAGCTCAGTCTATGGCTCCGATGTTAGCAGGCTCTATACTTGGAGCGAAAAGGGGAGCTTTAGCATCACTTCTTTTCCTTGTTCTTATTGCGATTGGGTTACCTCTATTGCCTAGTGGTCGTGGTGGAATTAGTGTTTTTTCAGGAGTTACGAGTGGTTATCTGATTAGTTTTCCATTTGCTGCATTTTTTATTGGCTTTATGGTAGAATTATTTTGGCACCGGTTAAATTTTATAATATTATTTGTGATAAATACCGTGGGTGGCATTGGGATAGTCTATTCTTTTGGAATACCATGGGTGGCTTATATGACACAGGTCCCTTTGCTGACAGTTTTAATAAGTTCATTAGTTTTTTTTGTTAGTGGTTTCTTGAAAGTGCTGATTACATCCTTTGTAGCGTTGACCATTAAAAAAACCGTTCCTCTCATTCATTCGGAAAAAGGGGCAGTTTTGTACTGAAGAACAAGTTTTTCCAAATGTATGTAGATTAAAAAGCACTACGGAATATCATTCTGTTTTGTTTACTTTTTTATTGGTATTTTTATCTGCATAGCTCTCAGAGGTAGCCATACAAAAATTGAATGTTGCGGCACCAAAATTCTTTTTTCTTTCAGGAGCAGCTCTCAAATAGCCAATTAATATCATTTTATTCAACATGCTTGTAAGTTTTATTCGATTTGCATATTATATGCATAAAGCCTTAGAATAATTTATTATTTTTTTAATATTTTTAGTTAATTAATCACTAATTTTTAAATTATATTAATTGTACAAAAACATGGATAATTAAGTGTTCATCTAAAACTCTTGATGTATATAATACCCTTATAAATGTATTAATATAAGGTATAAAAATGAGATTTGAATGGAATGAAGCTAAAACAAAAAGTAATCTTAGAAAGCACCGTGTAAAGTTTTGAAATAGCTGCATATGTTTTTTCTGATCTATTCTCCATAGCTAAACAAGACCGTGTTGAAAATGGAGAGTATGGTTAGCAAGCTTTAGTGCTTGTGGAGTTTTTTTTTATTACTATTCGTAGTGCATACTGTCCATGACGATAAAGATGGCATAGAGGTAATCCGTATTATTTCAGCACAGAGAGCCAACTCGAAAGAAAAGAAACGTTATAAAGAAGAAAGTTCGTTATAAAATCGAGGTAGGTAACTTATCGGCTTTGACAGATGAACAGAGAGTTGAAATTGATAAATTGGCTGTAATGTCGGATAGTGCAATTGATCATAGAGATATTCTGTCACTCAATGATGAGTTCTGGAAAGACGCCGTTTTCAATCCATTCTGTAAACCCATGAAAACTGTCACAACTGTGCGTGTGGATTCAGACGTACTAGCGTGACTTTAAAAGTCAAGGGAAAGGATATCAAACGCGGATTAACGCTATTTTACGTGATGCCATGCTTCGTTCAATGCACTGATTTCTCCTCCACTTAAAAGCAGGGAAGGGGGAGCCCATATTCTAAAAATCTAACTAGCTCTCACTGCAGAGTTCTCTAAAGTTCGTATTGCTTTTGCAATTAAAATTTTATAGCCTTAATTTTCAGCCAAACGATTCTAAATGACCCAGTGTATTTGCGATACACTACACTCCCATAGTCACTAAGATAACTTAGGCAACATCTACCACCCGATAAGACTATAGACATTGTAATTATGTTAATTTTATGAATACCCTTAACTTTCTTTCTTATAAATATAAAATAGATCCAGCCTCAGAATTAGTTAATATCAATGATGCTGATAAATTTTTAGAGGAAGGAACATACCGTTTTAACCGTGATAATCAATGTGTTACCTTAATAATTGAAAAGTTTTCTGTGAACTCGAAGATCTGCTATTGGATTTATGTTTTAACGGGAGAAAATAGTCCTTATAATCCGGAAGTGATTGATTCTGAAAATGACTTTCATAATATTCCTAACCAACGTTCTAGAAAATATGTTGAACAGAATAAGCAATATTTTGGAATTTTGATTCCTATAGAGTTAACTCTTTTCCCCCGAAAACGATTGATATCTCACCTGATATTGTTGGTAAGGAAGAGTTCGAAAAAAATTGCTTTTAATTAAAGAAATAAAACTGAAATATACACAACCAAAACAATTAGATTTTTTTGCAATGCAATCAGAAGACAACTTGCTAAAGATGGCTAAACTTTTGTTGGGTGAATTTCCCACGGATGATTATTCTGAAATGGAACTTGACTTGGGTATCAAATTTAAAGAAAAAAATAATTTTAAAGAATTATTTTTTGAATCTTTTTAAAAAATATAAATTAAATCCAGCATTTAAAAACATAAGTTTTGTTGGAAAGACACATAATAATTTTGATATAATCTTTAATACTGAAACTTTTCAACATAAATTTGCTATTAAAACAAGTAAAAATGATAATGGTATGTATAATGAAGGAAATATAAAAGAAAAATTAAAGCATGAAATTGTAAATTTTACTGTATCTCTTTAATAGAGCACTGTAGCGTGTAAATAGATATATTTATTAAACTGCGTGTACGCAACATAAGGAAGAATACACAGACTAAAAAAAGTACCAAATTATAATATTTGAATATCCAAGAGCAATATCTAAGTACCAAAGTACGGTATCCAATAAAAAAGAAAACTTGTGCTCCACGTACTTAGAAATGACAGGCAAAGAAACAGTTTCTTTATAACTACTTGGGAAAATTAAAACGACAAGCGCTAAAATTATTAACTTTAGGAGACTGTGCATATACTGATGTAACTCACATGTTAATCTCTTCCAACCTGTTGTATTGCCGCATTTATATTGTGGGTTGTTTTGCAACTCAGAAGGGATATTAGAATTGCATAAAATTGCAAAAACAGTTGTTACGATCACCAAAGAAATAGACGCGAATGTCAAAATACCCTGAATAAAGTCAAGATTTTTTCTTATTCCTAAAAAACATACAAATATAAAAATTATAACGCCAAACAAGGCTTTTCTCTTCTTATCTGTAAACATATTTATTTCCTGTGAAAAAATTATGATCTCAATTTCTTAAATTATTTTCTGATATAAAAACACAAACTACCTTTTAGTCTTTTTAGCATTTGCTTTTCTTTTAATAGCAATGTCTTCTATTGCATCCAGTTGCTTTTAATATTTTAGTTAACCTCGTCTATGATTTATCTATAGTTGATGATAGCTTTAAACACAGAGCTCCATAATCCCAAACTCTTGCTTGCATTTTGATACCCAAATCCACCTTTCAACAAAGCCCATCGCACTGGCAATCCTTTCATAAAGATTAAAGAAAAGCTCTGTTATTTCAAAAGTACACGAAAGGGAATCATAATTGCCGCAACATTTTTTGCGCTGATGCTGGCTACTCATGTTTTAAAAAACAAATATTTTGAAATTCGCGTATCCTAAAATCCTTAATTTGTATTAATGGATTTATTTACTTTATAAATTTGATACTATAGAGCTATTTTAGCTTCTAGAAATATATTGTACATTAAAAAAACTTTTTAATCACTCTTTAAATGCATATCCAATCCAAAAATGATCAGCACTTTTCACTATTTTGCTATTTTTTAGAAATCTATTTTAAACTCTCCTCATTATTTCATGAGGAGTTTTGGCGCGTGAAAGAAGATCTTTTTCAGTCTCTTCACAATACTTAGAAAAATCTGTTGCTCTTGGAATGATTTTTTTTAGACATGCTTTCTACGTTGCTCTGCAAAATGCGTTTTAAGAACTCTTTCAAAATCAATAAGGAAATACCTTTGAGTTCAGTTTGATAAGCTTGAGAAGAGGTATTATAGTCCATATATTTTTGCATGTGGAAGCTACCACAAGAGAACAAGCGAAAAGTATTAGAGATATCATCATTTGAAGCTTTTACAGCAATAAACCTGTGAAGCCATATGCAAGTCTCAAGTGCGTTTTCTTCATTCGGTTTTTGTTTTTAATTTTCCATACGACACACGGCTATTTCAGGCTATTACTTTGGGTTGATTAAGATTTGTAAGGAAAGTTGATTGGCAAGCAGTTAAGGCTGAATTTAAAGACTGGGATTATAAAGCCCAAGGGCTGACAGAAGCCGGTGCGGCTATCCGTGGCATTGGCTGTCACGGCGGTTACAGGCGGAGCAGCCTCGGGCGCTGCTAGTGCCATTACCGGTGCTTTGGGGCTTGGCTCGAGCACCGCCATGAATGCAGCGATACAGGCAGGTGTCCAAGCGCTGATTAACAAAAGCGCTGTGGCTCTTGTCAATAATCGCGGCAATATTGCCGGCGCCTTGCATGAGTTAGGTTCTTCCAAGAATGTTCTCAGCATTGTCTCATCGATGTTGACAGCGGGCTTAACCAGCCAACTAACGGAAATGGCAGGTGTTGGACAATCTTTGCCAAAAACCGCTCCTTTTGTCGATCGTATCGCCAGTGAAGCGGAAAAGAACCTGATCAAAGCCGCCATTGGCACAGGCGTTCAAACGGCTCTTGAGGGTGGCTCTCTTGACAAGAACTTTTTTAACAATCTGCGCATCGCCCTGTCTGATACGGTTGGCAAATCGTTGGCGGAAGAAATCGGTACCGCCAAGGCTGAAGGCAAAATAGACACGGTCACGCAGATCGTTGCCCATGCCGGTCTTGGCTGTTTAAAAGGCGCGGTTGCGAGCGGTGCTTGCTCTGCCGGTGCTGTGGGGGGTGCTGTGGGCGAAGCCACCGCTATGCTCCAGTTTCAATTATGGGTGCAAGGCATTGTGAAAGAGGAAATGGGGGATCTAAACGGTCGCACCCCAACTGCGGAAGAGGAAGCGCGTATAAACGCAAAGATTGATGCGCAGTTTGCTGACTTTAGAGACCACACCATTGATGTTGCACGGGCTGCGGGGGGGTGTTGCCGCTGCCATTGCCGGTGGCGATGTTGATGCCGGCGCTGATGCCGCTGGTAATGCTGCGGAGAATAATTTTCTTCCTGCGGTAGCAGCATTAACAGCATTCATTGTGTCGCTTACACTAGAAGAGTTGGCGGCTCTGTCTCTTTTTATGGCTGGCGGAGCAACTATTTTATTGGATCCTCTAGTAATGGGACGGCTATAACGGATTTCCTTGGCTATTTGTTTGCATCGAAAAATGCAGAAGAAGACAGCGAAAAAACAAACTAAAGTCACAAAGAAGAAAAAAACAAAGCTTCTCAGAAGGAAAGTAAAAATAAGACAAAAAACCGAAACAATAAAGAAACACAAAACAATAATGATGGAATGGGTAATATATTTGAACAAGTCAGGAAGCATCATGATAAAAAACGCGATGAAAAAAACAAGAATTAAATGATGAAGGATGTATAGTATGCGAGACAGAAATAGTATTCAAAACTAAGACGGGTAAGGGGTAGTAAAATTTCGTGCGGAATTTGTTTATATAAAGGATGGTAAAATAAACATTGGAGAAGTAAAAACGGGAAAGAATGCTAAATTAAGTGAAAACTAAAAGATTTTGAAAGAAGCATATAAAAAAGGAAATGCTGAGTCCACAAAAGGAAAATTTATAATTTTTTTAAAGATAACAAATAGTTATTAGAGGCATATCAAGAATCGTTCAAAGATTTTAAAGGAAGTGATAAAGAATTAAACCAAGCTAGTAAAAAATGGGTTAAAGAACAATTGAGTAATAAGTTAGACAAAACCGACATTAACGTTTTTCATTATCCAGGACTTTTTGAATGAAAGTGAATAGCGATGCAGACCAAAAACGTAACAGAGATGTTAAAAACGCTTGGCTGGGAACCTTATCGTGCTGAAGATGCTAGTATGTTTGCGCATTATCATCTTCCCGATCGCATTGTAGGCATTAGTTATGATGTTGTAGATTATGGAGATGATGGGGGAAAGTTTCGGCTATCGGCTAATCTTACCACTGCTGCTTATTGCCTTGCTTGGGAATATGCTAGTGGTGAAGTATCACAGGATAAGTATGAAGATACGCTGTTTTCTGAGAAAGAGGATTTCGATGTTACAGCTTCAGATCTTTCAGAAAGCCATGTTAAGGAATCTTTAAATAGGGTTATCGCTTGGGCGCAAGCACAAGATATTGAACAAAAATTACGTGAAAAAGCAGCTAATCATTCTGCTGTTGCAGAAGCATTACTTGGTGATATTGATGCTTTAAAAAGTTCTAAATTTACACCCCAATTACATGTACCAGAATTTGCAGATTACAAAACAATAGGGTGGATTGAGCGCCTCATTCTTTTTGCGCAAGCTTATAAAAACGGGGAGTTAGATGACATTTTAGCGCGTAAAAAACCTAAACAGTGGTCGATGAGTCTTACAGCAGCAACTCGCATTTTTAAAATTCAAGGGTGGTTTGCCACAGAGCTTGGGAAAATGTGGTTGGTTTTGCCGGATCGTTTTATTAAGTTAGATTTTGGCTTTGTACATCTCTATGATCAGTATAATGTTCATCTCGAAGCTGAAATATCTAATGAAGAGATTTCTTTGGCTTGCTTGTATATTCATTTTTGTGGACAACGTAATCTTGTACAACCTATGGATATTTATCGATCTTTTAATACGATTGGAGGGGAGAA
Source organism: Bartonella sp. CE47NXGY (assembly GCF_042195415.1). Lineage (NCBI taxonomy): Bacteria > Pseudomonadati > Pseudomonadota > Alphaproteobacteria > Hyphomicrobiales > Bartonellaceae > Bartonella > Bartonella sp. CE47NXGY. Next base: position 99,667 of record NZ_JBHIOI010000005.1, read on the forward strand.
TTTTCGAGGGGTTGATAAAGGAATTGATATTTGTATAGAGATATTGAATGAGCAAGAGTTGACAAAAATCTCTGAGCGGATAATGCAATGGGCACGTGCCCAAGATTTACAAGCATCAATAGAAAGCAAAACGCTTATCCAAAAATATAGCTATTATCCAGCTGTGATTTGGCATTTGGCTTGTTTAGCATTGAAAGGTCAAATTGATGTCCTAAAATCCTATCAAGATTCTATCGCAGAGGGTAAGCTACCTGACCATTTGCAAAATCTTGATAAAGAACTGGAGGGGTATGTTAACCATGCCGTTAAATTTGCTGAAAAACATCTGAAAATCCTTAATGAGCGAGAGGCAGCAGAAGCACATCTTAGTCCACAAGTTTTGATTACTTTCAATAAAGTTGCAGAGCAATTAAAAGAAATGGGGTGGACAGTTTATCGTGATAAAGACTACAATCGCAATGCTTATTTTATAAGTAAAGACCGTATCATCAATATAATGTATAACCTTCAAAGTGATGAAGAAGAGCCGATTGTTGCATTTAAGGCTTCCCTTTCAACACTTGGCTTTTCTTCTGCTCATAAAGAGATTTTCTATAATATGCCTCAATATATAGCCCTCAAAGAAGAAGTAGAAGAAGTTTATACAGTTTCTAGTACTGAATTGGCTGAAGACAAGGTGAAACAGATCAGTGCGGATATTCTTGAATGGGCTGATCGGCAAAATATTAATCAAATCATTTATGATTATGCAGCTTTGCCAACAAACAGTGAATATGATCTTATAATGCACCATTTTATTGCGCTTATTCTTATTGGGGATGTTGAAAAGCTCAAATCTTACAAGGAGAATTTTAGAAAGGGAAATTCTTTAGGTTTTGTGAAGGGTGTCACGAAGTACATAATCGACAATGCTCTTACGCTTGCACGGTGTTATCGAGCAGGTTTTCCTAAAAATGCTCCGATTTTAAGCTTGGATCCGCAAACAGCATCTGTTGCTTCCAAAACTATTGCTGTTGAGGCGACAGAGGAAGCGGATGACACTGATGATCATCTTACCATGGAAAGTGCTCATGCACTTTTAAAAAGCTTAGGCTGGTTAACCGAGAAAATCAATGAGAATGACCATATGGCAAGCTATCAATTGGCTGATCGTGAAGTAGATATTCTTTATAACGACGAAGTTGCCAAAGATTGCCCGCAATTTGATAGCGCCTTTATGATTAGTACCGGTATTCTTTCCGCTGCTTGTAAATTCATTGATCCTACCCACACGGAAGATATTCCAGATATACAGCTTAATTTTGAAGCCAAGGGATTAGAAATCTTTGAACCAGAAGTCACTACGGATCGTTTAACACAGGCGCTTGATGATGCGCTAGAATGGTCAGTCAAAGAGATTGACCTTTTTAAAAGGCTACGCTCTGATTATGGCACTGTTCCTTGGCAACGGGATGCAACATCTAAAGCAAACGATACGGATTATGCTTTACTTCATTTTGGCGCTCTTGCTTTATTGGGTGATGTTGAGACCTTACAATCTTATCAGAAAAGCTTTACGGCAGGTGATCACCTAGGCTTTGACGAGAGCACCAACAAAAACCACCTTGAACGTGCATTAGCTTTAGCCAAAGAAGTAGCAAAGGTGAAGCAAGTGAGCTACGCTTTGATTGAACGGGTAGCAAAAGATTTTGATGATCACTCAGAGCTTTCTAGCGAGGAATAACCTCGCTCTTGGAAGGAGAGTTTATTTAAGTCTATTTAGAACAAAGAATAAATTGATTATTTTGAAAAAATCGAGGGGATTATGAATCATGAAATGGATAAAGAAAAAAAGTATGGGGGCAGCTGAGCCGGTGGAATTTAAAAGTCAAAAAGTTTATCAGGAAGATGAACTGTTTGAGCCTGAAACAGTTTCTTCTTGGAAAGAAGAAGGACAGATAGTAACGGGTACAAATGTGGAAAGAATGGTATCAGGAAGAGCACCTATTGGAGTCGATTTTAGACCTATTATGTTACATCCTGTGACACAAGAACAAGATAGTCCTCTCGTTGAGGTTCTCTACTCATTTTATCAAGGCAGGAGTTTGGTTGCTCCTATGAATCCAAAGACAAATTTTATCAGAAAAGTTATTTGTTGGATTTCAAAAAAAATTCCTAAGTAGGAAAAAAGAAAGAGTAATTATTGCAAATATTGAAATAATATCCCTAAAAGGTGCTCTCTAAACTTTAATGATCACCTCCTTTAATTCCATCATATATTGTAAATGCGAGATGATTGTACAGAGACAGATGAGAAAAGAGCTCCGTCAAGAACATATCTCTTATGATTTTATCAATCTCATCTCAATTCCATTGGCTAGAGTAGAAAAAGATTGATCATTAGAAACACTCATTATGAGTAAAAACACGCTGTGACTTATGGAGAAAAATTTATGAAAAGTTATACTTTATCAGATGTTGCACAATATGTTGATATGCATAGTCATGTTATTAATTTTGGTACTCAAGATAATGCACCTGATGAGGTGCGGATTAAAACAGCTGAGAACACTCTTGGTTTACAATTTACCTCTTCCTATAAGAATTTTTTAAAAAATTATGGAGGAGGAGAAATTGGAGGTGAAGAAATATTCAGTATTTATGAAATCTTCGCAGGTATTCCTGCTGGTGATATTGTTTACCGAAATTTGCTCGATAGAAGAGATGGCTTTACGGCTCCCAAACAACTTGTTATCTGCACAACTGATTTTGGTGAAACCTTTTATTTTGATTATACGCAGTTTCGGGATGGTGAATGCCCACTCTATCTTAAGTATACATCTGAAGATTCCGAATATTACGCGAGTAATTTTTATGAATTTCTCTGCAAAAGAATTAAAGAGTATGCAGGGGAAGATTCATGAAAACTTATACCTTAGATGATGTTATACAACTAGTTGATAAATAGGATAATTGCGATTTATTGCTTGTTATGAAAACATCTAAAAAGAGATTGATCATTATAAAGATTAGCAAAATCCCTTTTAATAGACCGTGTCAGTGTTGTCAGTTCTTTTTAGAGCCTATATTATTTTTTTAAATGAGTAAAAATTAAAAACTTTATATTTCAATAGGTTAGTATTTTAAAAACATAACTCATATCAAGAGTACAATCTTTAAAGATAACCAATGATGTGAGTTGAATAAAACTTATCAGTTATGTGTCAGTAAATTGAACTGACAAAATAGATTATTTTAGTGAGTAATTAACGCGTGTCTTATGAAAAGCGTATGAAAGTAAAAACTGATTACGTTATTAAAATCCCTTTTATGAATTTTATCAGTTCATTTGAATAGATAAACTTATGATTTAGAGAATGATTAAGACGTGCTTTATAAAAAGCATATGATCCTTTAAAGCCTTTCAAAAGAAAGGGGTTATAATCATAAGAAATGTTATCAAGACTATTGTGGTTATGAGTTTTGAGGTTTTTGAGTATTCCTTTTGACCCCCTTTATATATTTTTTTAATAAACAACCTATATCAAGATACAACCTATAAACACAACCCACGATATATTTTTGAAGGTATTTTGAGGGTTTGAGAAACCTTCAAAGCCTATAAGTAATATAAGAAAATGAATATACATAACTCTCTTTAAACAAAGCTTTTGAAAACAATAAAGCTATCATTTTAGATTACGGTATAAGCTTTGCAATCCAAAATACAGTGTTTTAAAAGTCAAATGATTTCTTTTTAGAATAACGCATGATAAATTATCCTTTTAAAGATTGTATGTAAGCTATTTATAAAGGGGGTATAGAGCCTATAGGTATAAGACCTTATACCCCTTTGTGAGTTTAGCATGCCAAGTCTATTCAGTTCCTCTTATTTCTAATTTTGGTAGTTTTTTCACGATTTTCATTGTTTCTAAACTTACGCTAATAACCCTTTGAAACAAATCCAATGGATAAGCAGGATTTCCAACGGTTTTAACAGCATAGTGATTGGCATCATTAACAATGCCACTCTTTTTATCTGTCTTTACACATTGATGCCCCATAATCCATTCAAGAGCGGGCTTGCCATTGACGATATACTCATAAGCTTCAAGAGGGATATCTGTTATTATAAATAACAGTGGTTTAATTTTTCTCTTTACCTGCTTTTGCGAATTCCATTTCAGTCACGTAATAAAACTTTTCGGAATTAGGGATATCAGTTAATTTGGGATTACCCTTTTTAAAGGTCACTGGATAAGGCTCTACATCTTCATAATTCACGTGCAAATGATCCAGTTCATGCCCTGTTACAACAGAGCTCCGTTTTCATATGAGGGGGTTAATTCTTATCAAAAGAATCAAAACGAAGCTTATTAAATCCATTTTGAATGAATAGTGAGAAAACTGGAAAAAATGCTAAAAAAGCCGATAATTTTTTCAAAAGGGTTTTTAAAGGTACTTATCCACAGCCCATGGCATAGGATAAGATCAGCAAAGTAGTGAAATTTGCTGTTTATTTTATGGAAAAAAGACAAATGAAGCATGTGCTTTTAAAATATCATAATGATTATTTTGATAGGTTTTATGAATCACTAAAATAATCTAGTTTGTTAGTTCAATTTACAGACACAAACTGACAAATATATATTATTGATTGTATTTAAGGTTGTATTGTCGATATAGGTTGTATCGTTAAAATGCTAACCTATTGAAATATAATGTTTTTAATTTTCTCTCATTTAAAAAAATAATATAGGCTCTAAAAAGAACTGACAAGACTGACAAAACTCTTCTGATAAGATCACTCAGATCATTTGCTTTTGGAAAAAAGTTCCTTGATGAGAATGCCATAAAAAGAGTTTTGCGTGATTGTCTTGAAAGGCTCTCAAAGAGATTTCTTATTGTTTTCTATGATGGTTTTTGACGACAGAATGTGCTTGATAGCACGATGTCTCGTTTATATGCGTGTTGAGTGGTTTAGAGGAGCTGGAGAGTGAATTTATCTCTAATTATTGATAAATATATTGTAGCATTAAACTGGGGATATTAATGTATTAACCATTGACGGGCTAAACAGTTTTGTTTAGAGGTTTTTCCATAGAAATGTGGGGGAGAGATCTTCAGCA
>NZ_JBHIOI010000006.1:0-80604 GCF_042195415.1 Bartonella sp. CE47NXGY
CGCATTAGAATACGCGGTACCTATGGAACGCAAGAGTTTGTTGATAACTACAAAAGCGCACTTGCCGAGTTACAAGGACTTATACTTCCTAAATCAAAAACCGGTAAACTTGTTGAAGGGTCATTTGCATGGCTGCTTAAACAATACTTTAACAGCGTTCATTGGCATAGCCTTGCTAAAGCTACGAAAAGACAAAGAGAACTTATCCTTATGAAGGTATGTGATGCTATAGGAAACATTCCATACAGAGAAATAAAGAAATCACATATTACAGCGGGTGTTGAACGCCGCAAAGAAAAACCAACAGCTGCCCAAAATTTTCTAAAAGCACTTAATGGACTTTTTAATTGGGCGATCGATCAAGAACTTCTGGAGAATAACCCAGCTTTAGGAATAAAAAGACCTCCTCTCAACAACAAAGATGGATTTGCTGTTTGGACAGAAGAAGATGTTGAAAAATATTATCACCATTGGTCACATGGTTCACATGAACGCGTCTGGATTGATGTTCTTCTTTACACGGGTTTGCGTCGTGGTGATGCGGTCCGCATTGGTTGGAACGATGTCAAAGATAATATCATTCATCTCAAGACAGAGAAAAGTAAATTCCAAACAGATGTTTTTCTACCCATTTTGCCTGAATTAGCAGAAACTCTAAAAATTGGTCCTATTGGAAATGAAACATTCATTTGCGGAAAAAACGGAAATAAACTCGTAAAAGAAAGTTTTGGCAACCTTTTTCGTGAGGCTTGTAACGTAGCGGGAATCAAAAAATCAGCACATGGCTTAAGAAAATTAGCAGCAACACGCGCCGCTAATTCAGGTGCAACAGTATCACAACTCAAGGCAATTTTTGGATGGACCGACGACAACATGGCATCTCTTTATACAAAAAGCGCAGATCGCAAAAGGCTAGCTATAGAAGCGATAAAAAAGCTCCAAAAAAAATGAGGGATAGTGCTATAAAAAACATTAATGGAATCAATAATGATAAATTTCCCCCATATCGCAATAACTCATTTATTTTATTTAAAATTATTGAAACTCTTTTGGGCACCATTTTGTATCTTTAACACATTAAATATATAGATTTTTTCTTTAAAGAGCTATTTTAAGACCAACTTTTAGACCACCTTCTACGGTTTATACAACTTTAGCTAATTTGTTCCTTATTTTTCTTTGGAGTGAAGGATAAGATCTCTTTCTTTCTCCATCTCACTGCTCTCCCTAGCTTATATAGCTCTGGCCCCCTTGAAGCACCCAATTACGAATCGTGGTTGTGGATACACTAAAAAACTTTGCACACTCACGTGTTATTACATATCCATCTCCATCATCAAATATCATCTCATTACCTTTCTCTTTTTTATATTAATTAAATGGGCGGGGGTGCTGGGAGGAGAGAGCACCCCCATAGGTTTAAGCAGCTTTTGTCAAAATCTTTTGCATCTCTTGTTCTATTTCCCCTAAAAAGATTTCGACAGCTTTATTAATCTCTTCAATGTGTTTCTCATCGCGGTTGACGCGTTTGATTTTCATTCTCAAACCAGTAGATTTGCCTACAAAGTTTGGATTATAGCTCATGAAATCACACCATTTGCGTCCAGTGCATGCCATTTGGAATTGCACCTGTGCGATATATTCAGGCTTGATTTCGTCATACATAAAGAAGCGCAAATGCGTGGTTGATTGTGGACATTTGACTTCGATTAAATCGTCCTCTCCAATCAACCCATCAGGACTTGCCCCCGCCATTTCCATTTTTGGGTGTGGGATAAACCCGCATCTTGTGACTTCTGCGTCATAAATGAATTCATATTCTCTTAAGGCATTCTCTTCATGTTCAATGCCCCATTGCATAGCAGGTGTTGTATAAGATTGGCTTATTTCCCCTATTAAGCGTTCTGTCATGAGTTTCGTTTTGTAGTCTTCATATTTGCTTGTAGGAAAACCTTTTGCTGTCTTACTGAGTACGTTGTAAACATTTTAAGCAGTGACTTTCCCTAGCCTTGCTTGAAACCATTCCGCTGTTCTTTGTTCCATCTCACACCGCCGTTCCCTGTTCGTGTGGCGTTGCTATATCGGTATCTTGTATAGTAGAATCTGTTTCTACCTTTTGCCTGTTTTGTTTATCTTTCAAAAGATGTAACACCGTTTGTGCTTATACTTCAGACATATATCAAGCTTTTTAACGTTGTCTCTGCTATCCAGTCCCGCAGAATCGATCTGAAACCATGAAGTCTATAATCAAAACCTTTGTCTTTCATGAATTTAGGAAGTGCTACATCAGATATAGGCTTTCCAAAACTCTCAACAAATAAAAAACCATTTTTTTGCTTTTTCAATAACAGCAAGCGCTTCAGCTGTAAGCGGCACATGAAAATCAGAAACCTTTCCAACAATTCTCTTCATATTTTCTTTTGGGATAATCCATATTGATCCATAAATCTCTAAATATGCCTGATTGGTATAAAAAACCGTCAAAATAAGAAGTTTTAAAGCTAGATGTGATACAAGCTCATCATTTTAAGATTGAAAAAACTTAGGCATTTCTTTCCATGGCATAGCTGGAATATTTTGGGTATTTTGAATAAACTTTTCTAATAAAGCTTTTGCTTTTAATTGCATATCCACATCTATACCAAGTGCCACCGCATGTTTTATAGCTATATTCAAGCGGGATAGAGCTTTACTTGCTGTTTCGTTTTTTGTTTTCCAAATAGGAAAAATGCATCCTTTTATATCAATTTGCGTCAGTTCAATGATTGGCGTATCATCAAGTTTAGGAAAAACATGTAACTCAAGAGGTGTTAACCAGCTTGCTGCTTTTCCTTCATTTTTCAATTCGTTTTTTTGGTTTCAAAAGCACTAGAGGCAATTTCTCGTAAAGAAATCCCCCCTGCCCGACGCAAATTTTCTTTTTGTTTTCGGCGAATCGGGTCAATTCTTTGATCTAAACGATCACGACAAGCTAAAGCTTTGAACAGTGCTTCTTTTAAAGATACATTGCGACAAGAGCCTAATCCCATTTCTCGTCGTCTTTTATTGAGGTCAAACCTAAAAACCCATCATCCTTGATCTGGTGTAGTTTTGATAAGCCATAAACCAGCTCTGTCAGCATATTTTCCTTTAGATAGATTTTTTACAGATAAGATAGACGGTCTATCACGTTCTTCGAACCACCTTTTAAAAACCACCTTTTGAATTGCACTTGGAGCACTTTCATCTGGTACCAAGATTATATATAAAAGGCAATTTAATAAATAAAATAAAATAAAAACAATTAGTTATTAAACAGAAAAAAGATAAACTGTGCTATCAGGTGATATTGTAGAGAGTTCTAAGGGAAGAAAAAATTGTTGCACAAACGTGCACGCCGTCCGCACCACTCTATGTAAATTTTCTTTATTTTCTCATTACTTAGATAGTAAAAACTCTCTTTAAGTTTACTGTTTGCAACTCTATAACGGTATTATAAAGTGATAACTGTAATAATATGAAAGACGAAGCAATCCTTCTTTGCCAATAAATGTTTCAACCACACCTCGTGAACTAAAAATTTTTTATTCTTAACAATTAAGAATCTGAGTAACTCTTCCTTACCTCCTCATTCTCACTCAAAGTCAAAGCCCCCTTTTTTTTTACCATAAAATAGTGTTTACAATGCATAAAATTAAAAAATAAAGGCCCTATCAAAGAAATAGGACCTCTTAAATTTAAGCTCCTTTATCCTACAAAATTAGAATTTGTAAGCTATTCCTGCGCGAAAATCATTCGTCTTATACTTAACTTCAATCTCGTCTTTAAATTTCCTTTTACCAAAATCTGAGTAACGATATTCCGCACGCACAACAAGATGGTCTGTCATTGCAAAATCAACACCACCACCGAGAGTATAACCAATCATCGTTTTTGTTACATCCGATGTCCTATTAAATGGCTCACCTCCCGTAATTACTGTCGACAAAATATCCTGAAACTGTCCATAAGCAACACCACCAGCAATATAAGGCATCACACGCCCTGCAGAAAACCCAACACGCACCCGTGTAGCACCTGTCCATTTTTGTTTTAACGTATGATTAAAAGTTAAACTGTCTTTCTCTTCTTTATCCTCTGCAGAAGAGCGAGAAAAGCCTCTGCCCTGTCTCCTGACAATTTTTGCCTTTTTTCGACTTTTTTCTTCTGTATCTAATTCCTCAGTATCACTACCCGATCCTTCAGTGCCCAATCCTTCAGTTCCACCAGCACTCGATTCATCTGCATGAAATCTTGTTTTTGTATCCTTTTTTTCCGTTAAAATGATATCCGTATCAATCCCCATAATAAAATTATTACCGAGATCAAAATTAACACCCGCATAAAAACCACCTATAAACCCAGAAAGATCGGGCATATGCTGTTTCTCGACAGGTATCCATGGTTTACTTTTACTCCCCTCATCAGGATAGAGAGGAATATTAACATCAGGCACTGTTGCAGAAATCTTACTTGAAAAGCCACCAACTTGCCCCCCGAAATAAACACCTCCCCAAGAAAAAGGTGAAGAAGCAACAACTTCTGAGGCAACATGTACTGGCTCTTCGTGAACCACCACATCTGCAGCCTGTACTATAGAAGGTGAAATCAAAGAAAAAACAGATGCTGTTATAAATTTTGTATTCATAAAATTATACCCCATTGCTAAATTTAAATATAATCAAAAATCACATTTAGAAAAACAAAGTTTTATAAAATCTTATGCTGCAAAATCGCATGTACTCCTTTATAGTTACATTTAAATCTATTACTATATTAATATATCATTACATCAAAATTTAATATTATCAAATAAATTTTAAAATATTATAATAATGATTACTTAAAATAATAAATATTTAATAAAAATACCTATTATCTTGTCAAAAGAAGGAAATATAAAACATTTTGTATTAAAATTACCGCAAAAAAATCACAAAATAGTATACTTTATGCCTTTTTTCATGAAAAAATTCTAAAAATGATGTAATTATTTTTAGAAAATCGATGTTCATTAACAATACTATAAATACCTCAATATTCTTACATCCAAAATGCATACTGTAGATTCTACATAGTATAAAAAAACATCCATTTTATACTAAAATCATAATTTTTTTTACCATTTTCTAAAGGATGAGATTATTAATTACACACAATATCATTATCCTTCTAAATCTTGTCCCCAAACAAAAATTCTCAATCATTTTATTTAAAAATTGCTCTTCCCCTACTGATTTCTATATTATCATCTGCCTTTATTGCAAAACGGTCTTTATTAGGAAAAGTTATAAAACATCCCTTCATACAAATTGTAATTGTTTGATGAGTATTTAAAGAAATTTTTGAAGGTATACTTCCTTCAACAACAATAAGAGATTGCATCTTTAAATCAGTATTCTTCACTGTTGCAGCAAAAGCTGTTATGGTAAAAATACTTAATAGAATAACTGTAATCAAAATATAAGTATATTTCAGCATTCTAAGATTCCTTCCTCAGCAAAACGCTTATATAGGCTAAATTGAAGAGCATTGGTTACATGAGAAGATGAGGTAATATTAGGCACATAAATAGCCAAATTAAAGGAAAAACTCTTACGATCAAATGCTGTAAAACTCACCTGTGGGATAGGATTTTTTAAAACGCCTTCTGTCGCAGAAGCAATCTCTAACAAAATTTCAGCAACATGCTCTGGAACAACCTTAGATGATACAGTAACTGGTATATCAATTCGTCCTACTTTATTACGTCGTGTCCAATTACTAACGTTGTTATTAATAAGGCTTGAATTGGGAATAATAATCGTCTTACGCTGAATTGTCTCAAGTTCCGTTGCACGCACACTAATACGCTTAACAACCCCCCCTACTGATCCAGATTCTATATAGTCCCCTATTTTAAATGGTCTTCCAACTAAAATAATAAGTCCAGAGACAAAGTTTTGGACAATATTCTGTAAACCAAAACCTATACCAAGTGAAAGTCCTCCAGCAATAAGAGCGAAATTTCTAAGATCCAAACCTGCCATTGATAATCCGGTCAAAGAAGATACAACAACGCCTCCATAACTTATCACTGTTTTGATAGAATTACGTATACCAGAATCGAACTCTCCATGAACCAACACCACATTATCTAACCAACCAATAAATCGGCGAATAAGAAACCAGCAAACACAAAAAGAAATAATTCCTGTTACAAGAGAAATCAAAGAAAGACTAATATTTCCAATCTGAAAACCGGTCACCGATTGCCACAAAACTGCTTTTAAATCAGAATAGGAAAATCCAAACTGTACAGCAATTGGCATTGCACAAAATATAACAACAAATAAATTGAGAAAAACGCTCACAAAAACTCCCAATTGATTCATCGTTTTTTCTTCTAAATGAAACCTCTGCATCAAAAGATGACCAACCGTTGTTTTCATAAATTGGTCTTTAGTTCCAAGTGCTTGAGCGCTTTGTATTCCTAAATACATGAGAACTAAAAATGCTCCATCAATCATAATTTGCTGCGTAATAAAACGCGCAAGTCCAACGTAACCTAAAAAATTCAATACAAAGAGCAGTAACCCCAAGCCAATAAGAGGAATGCGTATATAAAATGGCCAAAAGTATGGCTCTTTTTTTTCTTCTTGAACACGCCTACGTCTAAACCGCAAAGGTACAAATGATATTATAAATAGCAATATCGCTACAAGAAAAACAGCAATAAAACTTTTAGCAATTGTCAAAGATAGAGGCGCTGAAATGATTTGATAAATACTATCAAGAACAGCGTCAAATGCCAAAATACCCCCTAAAGAAGTGAGTAAAATCACTAATTGATAAGCAGACGATGGTGCAATACTGAGAAGACGCACATGGGGCCGATTCGATGATAGAAGAACAACAGCTAATCGATTGATTAAAAATAATAAAATAATTTGACAACCTATCATATCAAAAACTATTGTAAGCTTACCTGGATCTAAGTTAAAACTACGAAACAAAAACAACACAAGGTAAACGCAAAAAATACAGATAAGTGAAGGTAAGAGAACTGAAATAAAGGCGATCAATAAGCGTTGTAAATAAGATATTTCCTCATTAGACTTCGTAAAGTGGCAATACACATGAACAAGAACTTTTTGAGAAAAATACGAAAGTCCCAAAGTAATAAAAAGTGGAATTAAAAAGCAAAGAAATAGTTGTAAAAACTTGAAGTAAAATATAAAATTCCACCAAGAATTTAACAACACAAGAAAATCTGATGAAGCCTCTTTTGTTTTTTGGGCGAGATGTTTAACCATCGGAATCGAAAACTCAAGCCTATACGTAAGCGTGCGTTTAAAAAGCTCCCGAGATTGAGAAATAGAAAGTTCAGCTATTCTATTTGCCGCTAAGAAAATTGCTTCAAAACGAAGCATGATACTGTTAATTTTAGCTTTTTGCTCTATCAAATAGGAATATTCCTTCACAGAGCTTTTCAGTTTTTTCACGTCACGATGGAGCTCCATTAATTGATCAAGAAGTGTATTAATCTCATTAAGAGGAGGACGCAAAACAAATGCTGCCTCAATAGCACGTTCACTGATATCTTGTGCACGTAACCGTAATTCTTCTAAAGCACGCTCATCTTCTGGCTTTCTGTCAAAATCTCTTTTTAAAGTTTCAGTATTTTCTTCAAGAGTCTTAATAATCAACTGTTGTTGCAGAATAATTTCATCAACTGAATAAGAAGCTATCGTTTGTTCGACAATTGTATTTTGTGCCCCCCTATTACCCCATGCACCAGAATTAAATACAAAGATAATCCCCAAAAGAAGGAAAAGTATGTGGATGTTTTTTCTACAAAATGAATACATATCTACCTTATGAGCACAAAAGGGATTTTATTTTTCTCTTTTAAATATGGTATAAAGTAGATATTTTCAACTTTTATAGAATAATCTTATAAAAGCTTTCCCTTATCCTATAATACTGGTAATAAGATAAAAGAATGATAAATAAGCTGAACTCAATAAGATTAAAGAAGGCACTCTAGCATGTTTTTTTTGCACCTTTATTGCAAAAAAGAAGATTTTCTTCCTTTGACAACTTGGATTTTTCTATCCAGTTTAGGTGTATTCTTGACGAGCAACCTAGAAACGCGTGCTTATTTAATCAAACAATCACACACCAATAATGTCATTAAAACGAATAGATTTGATTTACATCATAAGTGTGATCAGGTGAATGTTACCACAACTGAAAACAAAAAACTTGTAACACTCCATACAGAATCTATTTTTATGAGGACCTTTCAAAAAATCCTAACATTGGATTTCTTTTTAATAAAGATTCCAGCTGTTGACACACGATTTCGTAACGTTAAAACACAATATTTCTCAAATAAACGCGCTCCTCCCAATGAACATACTTAATTCTCTTCCTTGAATATAAAAACGATCATCTTATTTTACTTGTGCTTTTAACTTTGAATAACTGTTAGATTGCCTATTTACGGAATATATCATGCGTACACCTGGTTGGTTAACTACCCTTTATTGTTTTATTCTTTTAAGCAGCATTTATGTTGCCTTACCCAATTTATTTTCACACGAACAAGTTAAAAACTCGAAATTCTTACCCGACACCCGTGTAGCACTTGGTCTTGACCTTCAAGGAGGCTCTTCTCTCCTGCTCGAGGTTGATAGCAAAACGTTAAAACGCGATCAGTTACATATAGTTTTAAGCAATGTGCGCAATGTATTGCGTGAAAAACAAATCCGCACCTCAAGTGTGCGTATCGTTGAAGATAGCGTTATTGCCCTTATTTCTGACCCATCGCAAACTGAAAAAGCACTCTCTGCTTTGAAAACATTAATAACCCCCATACACAGTAGCTTTGGCACAACAGAACATAACATCACGATCAGTGCTCAAAATGAAACTCTCCGCGTCACATTAACAGAAGCTGGTATAAAAGACCGTGTCAGCAATGCTATTGAACAAAGCTTAGAAATCATCCGTCGTCGTATAGATCAAGTTGGTGTTTCAGAACCAGCCATCCAAAAGGTCGGAAATGATCGTATTATGGTCCAATTGCCTGGACTACAAGATCCAAAACAACTGCGTGATCTTTTAGGAACAACCGCTAAGATGAGTTTTCATCTTGTTCCTTCTAATGTGGACCCCAATAACCCCCCTATAGGTGTTTCTATTCTCCCTGGATACACTGATGCAACACAACATTATGCAATTTATGATCAAATTGCTTTAGATGGAAATGTCCTGAAAGATGCCCGTGCAGGTTTTGACCCCCAAATACCAGGACGTTCCATTATTTCATTTACGCTAGATTCCGCTGGTGCAAAAATATTTGCCGATATAACACGACAAAATATTAACCGTCCTTTTGCCATTGTTCTGGATAATAAAGTTTTAACCGCTCCGACCATCAATAGTGTCATTCCCAATGGACAAGGTCAAATTACAGGAAACTTTGACCCCAAAGAAGCCTCAACTCTGGCTGCTCTGCTTCGTGCTGGTTCCCTCCCCGCACCACTCACGGTCATTGAAGAGAGAACCGTAGGTCCAAATCTTGGTGCTGATGCTATCCAAATGGGACTTTACACCGGCATAATTGGCTTTATTCTTGTTGCAATTTTTATTTTTCTTCTCTATCGTATTTGGGGATTAATTGCCAATATAGCACTAGCTCTGCACACAATTTTAACATTTGCTGCACTGAGTCTTTTGGGAGCTACGCTTACGCTGCCTGGTATTGCTGGTATTATTTTAGGCATCGGTATTGCCGTTGATGCTAATATCCTTATCAATGAACGTATCCGTGAAGAAAGTCGAAAAGGTGTGGGTGCTTTTGCAGCCCTAGATCGTGGATTTAAACACGCTTTTGCAACCATTGTTGATGCAAATGTTACAGCAATTATAGCGACCGTCTTACTATTTTGGTTCGGGACCGGTCCCGTTCGTGGTTTTGCCGTAACAATGTTGCTTGGTATTATCATCTCCATGTTTACAAATATCACCATTGTACGCATCATCATGATTTGGATCGTTCGTAAATGGAAAATTAAAAAATTGCATATTCACTCTGCTTTCAACATCATGCCACAAAACACAACTTTCCACTTTATGAAAGCACGTTTCATTGGTATTGGCGTCTCAATTGTTTTATCAATGGCTTCAGTTTTTCTCTTTTTTAAGCCTGGATTGAATTTTGGTATTGATTTCATTGGCGGAAGCCAAATGAGTATTACCACGAAAGGACCAGCAGATCTAGCAACTCTGCGTTCCAAGCTTTCTACTCTTAATATTGGTGAAGTTACCTTGCAAAATATTGATAACGAAAATACCGTATTAATTCGCATGCAGAAACAAAGCGGTGGCGAAGCACAACAAACCACCGCCATTGATAAGGTCAAAACAGCTGTACAAAATATCTATCCCGATACCACATTCGATCAAATAGAAGTTGTTGGTCCCAAAATTTCAGGTGAGCTTGCCACAGCTGCTTTTACTGCTGTTATTCTTGCGGCTATTGCCATGTCTCTCTATATATGGTTACGCTTCGAGTGGTTCTTTGCCATTGGAGCAATTATCACTCTCATTCTAGACACCACAAAAATGATTGGCTTTTTTGCTTTATTTCAATTTGATTTTAATTTAACGGCTATCGCCGCACTCTTAACAATTGTTGGATATTCTATAAATGATAAAGTTGTCGTCTATGATAGGATGCGCGAAAATATGCGTCTTTATAAAAAAATGCCGTTGCGCGAGCTGATTGATCTGTCAATTAATCAGGTTCTTGTACGTTGTTTTTTTACATCAGCCACAACAATTCTTGCGATGCTCCCCATGGCGATATGGGGTGGAAGTGCTGTTCATAATTTTGCATTACCCATGGTCTTTGGGATTATTATTGCAACATCATCCTCTATCTTTATTGCTGCTCCTATTTTACTCCTGCTAGGAAATTGGTGGCGTGAGCGAAATAATCGTGCAAATATCAAAGTGAAATAAAAATGCCCTTTAATGCGTATGGTACATCTCGCCTCTCTTCTCATAGAAATATAGTCGTTTTCATTCATTCGCTTTTTGATCAAGAATAGTAAATAATCCATGCTCCACGACACACCACTTATCACAACTATTGTTGCAGGCTTATGTTTAGCATTTCTCTTGGGAATGATTGCTAGCCGTTTACGTATTTCACCCCTTGTAGGCTATTTGTTAGCTGGTGTTATTGTGGGACCCAATACAGGCGGATTTAAAATAGATTCCGTCATCATTAATCAACTTGCTGAAATTGGTATTATTTTGCTGATGTTTGGTGTTGGGCTCCACTTTTCATTAAAAGACCTTTTATCTGTCAAAGCTATTGCTGTCCCCGCTGCTATTGCACAAATGGCATTTTCTACTTTTCTAGGTTTGTGCCTTGGTCTGATTATGGGATGGGGCTTTAGTGGTAGTTTGATTTTCGGTCTTGCTTTATCCATAGCAAGTACCGTTATCCTGCTACGTGCTTTGCAAGAGCGTCATCTTATTGAAACAGAAAAAGGACGCATTGCCGTTGGATGGTTGATTATTGAGGATTTAGCAATGGTCCTTATACTTGTCCTCATCCCTTCCTTGGCAAGTGCCCTCAGCAATACCAAAAAAGAAGCGTTGGATCCTCTTGTTCAATGGTTGGATTTAAGTATTTGGGGTATTTTTGGTCTCACCATCCTGAAGGTAATTGTATTTATTGCACTTATGCTCGTCATTGGGCGACGCGTTATCCCATGGCTTTTAAAAATGAGCGCACAATCGGGATCACGTGAATTATTTCGTCTTAGCGTCTTTGCTATTGCATTAGGAGTAGCTTTCGGAGCCGCTCATTTATTTGGAGTTTCTCTTTCTCTTGGTGCTTTTTTTGCTGGTATGGTCATGAGCGAATCAGAATTAAGCCACCGTGCCGCGGAAGAATCTTTACCACTGCGCGATGCTTTTTCTGTTCTCTTTTTTGTTTCTGTAGGCATGTTATTTGACCCCGAGAAACTCTTAACTCATTTTTTCCCTCTCTTAGCAACCTTATTCATTATCGTAATCGGAAAATCTGCTGTTGCCTTTTTCATCGTTAAAGCTTTTCGCTATTCTAATGCAACAGCTTTGACTATTTCTGCAAGCCTTGCCCAAATCGGAGAATTTTCCTTTATCCTTGCTGGTTTAAGTTTAAGCTTAGGACTTTTAAACAATGACGCTCATGATTTAATTCTTGGAGGAGCAATTTTTTCTATTTTGCTCAATCCTCTTGTTTTCATTGCCTGTAATAAAATTAAAAAACGTCTAGAAAAAAATTCTGCATCTTCACAAAATACCCAAACAATTATTGATATTGATCCACAAGATCCTGACCAAGATTTTTTACCGATGACCTTAAAAAACAACCATATCGTAATTATTGGCTATAGTCGTATCGGTAAGTGTGTTGCATTATCTTTAATAAATAGAGGTGAACCTATAGTGATCGTAGAAGAATCAAAACGCCTCTCTGATAAAGCGATTGCAGATGGCTTTGAGGCTATTTGCGGCAATATCATTCAACAAGAAATAATGAACGCAGCAAATATAAATAATGCACATAAAGTTGTTATTACAATGCGAAGTACCATTGAAGTAGGAGAATGTATCGTGAATATCCGTGATATGAAGAAAGATATCCAGATAATCACACATGCATTATCCGACACAGAAACAACATATCTCATTGATTTAGGTGCTGATGTTGTAGTAACAGATGATGAAGAAATTGCCAATGGTATTATAGAGTATATAACAGAACGAAGATCTGTAAGGAATATGCTCAATCATGAAAATTTACAGAAAACATAAAATGGATACAGAATCGTGAAAATAAAGCAATTTATATGGCCATTGATTGGTATCTTAGCAATGCTGGTATCTATTCGAATTCTTTATATGAAGCTCTCTGCCATTTCATTTGGGGATGTATTGGAGCGCTTGAGCAATTTAAATGCACAGCACTGGTTATTAGCCTGTTTATGTTCTCTCCTAGCTTATGCTGCTCTTGCTGGATATGATCGAATTGCCTTGCAACATCTAGGCCATAAAATTTCTTGGATTTTTATCGCTATATGTTCATTTACAACCTACGCTCTTTCACACAATATCGGTGCTTCAGTTTTTTCTGGTGCCGTTGTACGCTATCGCGCCTATAAAATGAAAGGATTAAACGGAACAGAAATCGCAATATTAGTAGGTTTTTGCTCTTTTACTTTTGTAATCGGCACAATCTTACTTTTGGGAATCGTTTTGGTGCTGCAACCCGAAATTATCACCCTCATTCATAAAGAACTTCCTGAATGGCTCGGAACAACGGCTGGAGCAATTTTACTCAGCTGTATAGCACTTTATACGTTTGGCAGCTGGCTTCAGTTAAAGCCCTTACGCTTGGGGAAGAAAATTCAACTTTCCTATCCACGACTGAAAATTGTTATTCAACAGCTTCTCATTAGCCCTCTAGAGCTTTTAGGAGCAGCAGGAATTATATATGCTGTTCTCCCACATAACGCAGATATTCATTTTATCTCTGTTCTTGGTGTTTTCCTAGCGTCTTTTACGATAACTCTTCTCTCTAATGCTCCAGCAGGAGGAGTAGGAGTTCTTGAAGCTCTTTTCATAACAGGCATGCCCAATATAAATCCAACCGATGTTATTGCAGCACTTATTGTCTTTAGAATGTTTTATTTGATTATACCGCTCATCCTTTCATTATTTGTGGTCGTCATTTTTGAGGCGCAACAATATTGGAAAAGAGCCCCCAAAACACCACCTGAATAAATAAAAGGCTATCAATGACTTCTTTTTTTATGTACCTATAAAAGAACAAAACACCATCGTGTTGCCAATTTACATATCTTTTTTAAGAAACCTCTTTCAACGCTCTTCTCCATTACACAACAATACCCATAAATGGTATAATAGTAAAGCTATTGTTGCACCATCATCTTTATACTTAATAAAAGAGCAAGCCTGTGCCATTATACTATTTTTCCAATGTTATGATAACTTTTAGCACTTAAGAACATTAATAAGAATTATTTTTATGCCTTTCTTCAATAGTCTTTATCCACACGTTAATCCCATTTATGATGCAAAAATGAATGATTTTAATTAATTCATTATAAGAGGGATTGAAACAAAAGAAGTTTATGATAGTAAAGTTTTTTTTAAATAAAGAATAATCAATTCTTTATAAATCAATATATTATAATGAATCTGTGTGGCTTTCTTAATATTTATATTTTTAGAGGTTTAGCTAACGGAAAGACAGCATAGCGTAACCACACAGCTTAATATTTTAAAACTTTAAGCCTCATTAAAGTTTATTGTCTTTCGTTTAACAGGTATTAGCTTTAAACAATTAAACTGATCTAATTTTATTACTTGTATGTCCAGCTAACTACTTTATTTTATCTTGATTTACCCTCTTGGAATACTGATGATTGTTACAGAAGTTTTTTGTTTAAGCGGGAGAGTTATCAAAAAATATCCACGCTGCTGACACAACTAAAGTGTAAAGTTTCTTCTGTCTTTAAACAATATGCTAAAAATCCAAAAAAAATTTAATCAATTTATATTAAAAGAAGTGAAAACTGTTGATTTTTATACCCCTTTAAATAACACAATTGTCGGTAAGAGGCTTCTCCTTACCAATTGCAACTTAAAAAAAGAAACAATACGCATTAAAAGATCTTTAAATGTCCTTTGGAAGTTCTTTGAGTCCCCTAAAAAGTACAAACACCGATGACTAAGCTATATCAACAATCTTCACTTTTAAACAAACAGATATGGGGAAATCCTACTGCCCAATTTTATTTAGCAACTCGTACCTTAAAAAAAATTACGCAATCAATAAGTTATTTACGGTATAAAATAAAATGGTGGGTGATGAGGGGATCGAACCCACGACCCGCTGATTAAGAGTCAGCTGCTCTACCGACTGAGCTAATCACCCATAAGCTTCTCAAAAGACGAGAATGAGCGTTTCTATAACGCTCCTAAGGATAGATGTCCAGATATTTTGTTGTTTGTTATATAAACTCATTGTCTGTAAGGTTAAAAATATGATATTCACCACTTGATCTTATATAAAAATAAACCCATTATAAGAAGCTTTATAAATAAATGTTCTGATTGTTATACAGAACCTATAGTTAGAGGATTATCGAGCATAATGCCCGAGCGAAAATTAGAGGAACCTTCTTGTGGTTGTAAGCGGGATGGGGCATCATTTTGTTTTATCAACAATCACATGCATTCAAGCAATATTGTGCTGTTTTTTTCTTTGAATATAAGTTTTTTACATTCAATGTTCATGATCCAATATACGAATAAAAGACTATGAATTTTTTTTGTCAATCGCGCGCTTTTAAGCTTCTAAAAGGTAAGGAATGATGGAATGGATCACTGATCCCCATGCGTGGTTTGGTTTGATCACGCTGGTTTTTCTCGAAATTGTTTTAGGAATAGATAACCTTATCTTTATTGCAATTTTAGCTGAAAAATTGCCACTGCATTTGCGTGACCGCGCACGCTTTATAGGTCTTACTTTAGCATTAATTATGCGGCTTTTCCTTCTTACCGTTATTGGATGGGTTATGAGACTCGATAGGGTCATTCTTTCACTTTCATCTTTTGTATTTAGTTGGCATAGCTTTATTTTAATCGGTGGTGGAGCCTTTTTGCTCGCAAAGGGAACGCTAGAATTACATGAAAGGTTAGAAGGAGTATCACATGAAAGAAAAACAGGCGTTGGTTATGCTGTTTTTTGGCAAGTAATCGTCCAAGTCGTGGTGCTGGATGCCGTTTTTTCACTAGACAGTATTATTACCGCAACAGGTATGATTGCAAAAGAGCAGGCAGCAGTTATGTATATCGCAGTCATAGCTGCTATGGGAGTAATGATGTGCGGATCTGGTGCTCTTATGCGTTTTATTAATCGTCATCCCACTATTGTAATCCTTTGTCTTGGTTTTTTGATGATGATTGGTTTTACTCTCATTGTTGAAGGATTTGGTTTTCATATTCCAAAAGGGTATTTGTATGCTGCTATTGGTTTTTCTGTTCTCATCGAAGCTTTTAATCAAATTGGACGTCGTAACCGTGAAAAAATGATTAAAACGAATGATCTACGCAGTAGAACAGCTGATGCTGTTTTGAGGCTCTTAGGAGGAGGAAGCAAAGATAGTCACCTTGCTGAGACTGTAGATGTTATTGCTGAACAGGCCGCAGCTTCTGAGTTGTTTAGACCAGAAGAAAAGGAGATGATTCGTGGTGTTCTCGATTTAGCTGATCGCCCTGTTCGCTCTATCATGTCGCCGCGTAATGAGATTGAGTGGTTAGATTTAAATGCTGATGAAAATGAAATGCGTGAAGAATTACAAAAGGTTAAACATAGCCGCTTAATTCTTGCGCGTGAAAAAGTGGATGAATTTGTTGGCGTTGCGTTGACAAAAGATCTTCTTTTGAATTTGGCTGAGGGGAAAAAGATTAATTGGAAAAAAGCTATGCGAGAACCCCTCGTTGTTCATGAAAATACAAGTGTTTTACGATTGATGGAGCAATTACGTCATTCTTCGATTCAGCTTGCAATTATTGTTGATGAGCATGGATCTTTTGAAGGAATTGCAACACCAACCGATATTCTTGAAGCTATTGCAGGAGACTTTCCTGATGACGATGAAGAACTCATGATCGCAGAACAACTTGAAAATGGCAGTCTTCTTGTTGAGGGATATGCTGATATCCGCCGTTTAAGTGGTTATCTTGGGCGTAATCTTGTGGATGAAGCAGATCGTTATACGACTCTGGCAGGCTTTATGCTTTGGCAGTTTGGTCATTTACCAAATGAGGGAGAAAGCTTTGAAACTGATGGTTTACACTTTAAAGTGATTGAAATGGAACGCAGAAACATATCTAAAATCCTTATTTCTCCACTTGTATCACCAGAAAAAAGCTAATTCTTTTTATAAGCAAAATGAATAAAAAGATTTTTTTATGATTAAAAATTGAAAAAAATCAGAAGTTGATGACTTAATTGCATTTCATTATTTATATTTTTTTAAGCGTAAAATAATGAACATACAAAAGTTATGTTATCAATGAACTTTCCATTATAAAAAATTTTCATTGATGATTGACGAAAAGCTGGAAGAGAGAAAATGGTGCAAAATTATTTGTCAATGGTCATTAATCTCAAAACAATGAATATATACAACATATTGATTTATAATAATTATTTATTACAATATTACCTTCACATCAAGAAAGCCTCTTTCAAACATCAGATTTCCGCCAATGGATAAAACTCCACCATTGTTGAGTTCACTCAACTGATGATGGCATCTTTAAACCAGACTCTGGCTCCTATAATCTTTTTAGATCTTCTTGATATTTCTTAAGGAGCTATTCCTTATCTTTTGTTTCGATAAATTTAGCTATTTTTTTCCTTCCAAGAATGAGACTCAACCTCTCTGGAAAGGCCCTTATTAAGAACTTTGTTTTTCTTCTAGATAGCTCATATTTTTGCTACTTTTTAATTAAAGCGTAGCTGAGCTGCTTAGATTTCACCACTTCTTTGACTAAAGCCAATGCACGTTCAGATGAATCTGTTGGGTATTTTCATCAAAGCCTAAATGATCCTCTGCACTGAAACTTTGATAATAAGATTGTAAGGTTGCAACATCACCCAATAAAGACAGTGCACCAATATGAAGTAAGCTATAATCTGCATCATATACCTTGATAACCTTTATGTGCCTCCAACTTCATTCTTTCGCCAAGATGGTGCTCCATATCTGGAATAAAAGCATTTATGAAGATCAATTCTTTCTATCGCCTATTTCAAGACATAATCAAGCTTAATTCCAACCAATCTGCATATATTCCTTCTTCACAAACTCTCAACCCCTTTTTATAAAAATCAAGTTGTAGATCTTGTAAGTGCTGAGAATTGATAGGGATCAATTGCAGATAAAATACCAGTACTAATCGAAACTCCAACATCAAATTACGGATAACCTTTGATAATTGCGTCATTATAAAGAATTTGTACTTCACAATCTGGTAGTTGATAACGTGCTGAATAATTATCTAACTCTTTAATTTTTTCAACAGACCAATCAAGATTTTTGAAGAACACTGTTGCACTCTCCATGATTAAAAAATTCTTTGCTCTACCTCAAAAGAGGTTGTATCCATATCAAAAGTCAAAAGCGAAGCAGATTTTTGCAAACAAAAGTGATAATGCCGTGTAAGAGAAGAATCTTATCAATAAGGTCTTTGGTGATTTCTTTTGCAACGTCTAAACGAGATGGAATCTTATTCATAAAAAATATAATAAAGTCAATAGTTTGCGTGAAATTATTCTATATGAATCCCATTTAAAATCTACACTTTTATACGTGATTTAATTAACCATTTTCATAAACAATTACCATGTATGGATAGACCATAAAACGCATGTAAACATTCAAATGAAGTGAACGCAGCTATCATTCATAACAGTTCATAAATTTTATGATACGTTTTTATCACACACAAATCGCATTATTAAAAACGTAATCGTTTGAAATTATCGATAACATAAATTGCATGCGTTTAAAAAATGGTATGGGGTTTACTCTTTTTTTGAGCTAAACCTTAAAAGAAATAATCATTTGAAACTATCATAGAATAGGTTTTAATTCATTAAGGGCACATAAAAGGATTTAAAGACAAGTCGATTTTAAAGCGCCGCTTACTAAAAAGTTAGTCAATAATAAGCAGACATTATATAGATACTATCATCACAACAGGTAATGAAATTGATAATGTTATGTCGTAGAAATCAAAAGATTTTTAATGATATAATGCAGGAAAACAAGCAAAAAACGTTTTAAAAGTTACAGTTTTAAAATACGAAACCAAATGAAGTCCCCTCAAATTTGAGGATACTTATTAAGACAAAGATAAGTAGATAAATTTCAAAAGGATTGCAATCATATTACAAAGGCATGGTGTTTTACTCAATTTTGAGTCAAAAGCGACAATGTTTAAAGAATGCTCTATTCTAAAGTTAACGAACTCGAATTTGAGCTGGTTAATTTTGCCAGCCCAAATATGGACCGGCTTATTTGCAGAGAAATTAAGTTTAAATGCAAAGTGAAAATACGCTTATGAGAACCTCACTAAATGAACGTTTAAACGTTTAGAGACATAAAATGATATCTCTATAAATACATTTAAAACCTAGATTTATAACAGTTTAAAAGCCTTAGATTTTATAAAAAGCGGTTGTTTATTGTCTTATGAAAAGCTGCTTTTAAAAACCAATGTTCGTAAATGTAAACAACGGGTTTTGTTACAAATATTCACTTAATACGCATTTTCTCTTGAGAGTCTTGATATGAACCTACCAAGCATTGAGACATTTTGATAATGTACTTTGTGTCAAATGACCACCTCAAAAATGAGAGCGTTATTCTTAATACGTTTTATAGCCATAAAAAAGTGTTTATAGGTTCTGTAATTCAAATGAGTGATTAAAGATCATATCTGTCATTTACGTTCCTTTTGATCAGTTTTAATCAATAGAATAGAGCGTTTGCAATATGATACGTTTTGTATACATGCATTCATTATTGACTTCTTTTGTATGATCTGTAGTACCTCTATTTAAAAGCAGCGTCATATCAATTGGCACAGCTTTCTTTTATGATGCGTTTATAACCATCAAAGAAGCACCCTCCACGTCTGTCATTTATTCTGTTTATCAATCTTGATAACATCATCACTTTCATAAACCTCTCAATTTATGGGAACCGAATATAAATCGCTATGTCTTTTTATTCTTGCATTGCCATATACATTACTTCTAATCACGATATAATCAGGAGATCTTGGCATAGCCATAAACAGAGCCGTAGACCTTAGTATGACACCCCACGCTAGCATTGCCGTAAACCTTGCCTAACAACCGCATGATCATAAACCGCGGCATTGCTATGAATACGTGCACTACCGGATAATTTTGCATTCCCATAAACCCGCGCTTAATGATAAACTCAAACGTTATAAGAAAGATGAGCATTGTCATAAACATGAACACCAAAATACACATGGGTTTTATCACATATAAGGGTATTGCCATACACATAGCCACCAATGGCAGCATTGCCATAGCCCCTTATATTTTCATAAACACAACCAGATTTTACAACACAGACATTATCAGCAACCCAGCAATTACCATCATGAGAGAGATTGCTTTCATTTTCAATAAAAGCCATCCAGATCGCTTTTTTTACATCACCAAAATCGTTTAAAGCACGAATGCGATAATATATATATACATGACCAGTCACGAAATCCATTTGATTGATCTATTCATATTTTGGATGGTTTTTTCTGATTAACAGGAGCGGTTTCATTTGCAATGAAAGAAATAACGGAGGTGTTTTTTGATATAGTTATCATAATTAAACCTGTATGTTTTTAAAAGTTCTGAACAGACATTAAGCCAGCTCCAAACCAAATGTTTGTTGCATCAAGCGCTCTGTTCAAACTAATAATAACATATTCATTACCTAGTAGTAGAATACCAACTCCTACACCTGCATAAAGCGAAGCAATAATCCGCCCATATGGCTATGCTGTATGACTATAATAGAACCCAAAACCATCATTGCTACACTCGCAACACCAGCAGCAAAACGGATCAAAAGGACTAAGTGTTAACGCCATGAAAATAATTAAGTGCACTCATCACTATAGCTGCACAAGATAGTATGCGAGGAGCAAGAAATATAATCCCAATTACTGCCAAACGTAAAGAACATACTCCCAACTAAATAACCACCATAATTAGTGTTCGGTATATAAGAAAGTTGATTAAAGCTAAACAATCCTTCATCCAACATAACTGGCAGTATTGGTGTATAGAGAAATCACCAGATACCCATATCAAAACCATATCGAATACAGCATTTTGAAACAATTCAAATCTTGACGGTTGTTTTTTCCCCCTTATTATTCCTTTAACTGGTGATATTCCTCATCTGCGTTCCATATCACCATAACAGCCTTTAACTCCAAAAATAGAATAAAAGCAAATTTAGCTATCTATTTTAATGCTCAAAACAATATATTTAGCGATCTACTATCAACATCGCCAGATCAGTTGTACAATAACATATTGAATTAAATGTACTTTTTAAATGTTTATAGTTAAATTGAAAGCATATTTAGATAACCTTGCTTTTTTATCTCGATATTCAAAATGACTAACCGAAAAATTATATACGCAGCCGTAAATTTTACTTCTCTTAAAATCATTTGCTTATTCGCTGCAAAACTTAATAAACAACTCAAATAACCATTTTCATAAAAGAGGAAATTGGCTTCTTTTTAGGTAATCTTGTTATTTAGGATGATATGAAGTTGAAGAATTTGGTGCACCCGACAGAATTCGAATCTGTGACCTCTGCCTTCGGAGGGCAGCGCTCTATCCAGCTGAGCTACGGGTGCTTCACACTGATTATTAAAATCAGTTATGGTCTTTTAACTAATCATACTCTTAGCTTCAATGCTAAATTATCATTCTAATAAAAAAATTACTCGTTTGTAATTTATCTAACGACGCATTCCTTTTACTGTTTAATGATACTTTACCTTGAAATAACTTCTCTTTATTCAATGCTCTTTTTATTATAAAAAGAGCTTTTATTACAACTTCAAAACTCTCAAAAATAAGTTACAACATAAATTATAAGTATCAGGATAATTTTTAAATGGCTACATTACCAAGTCGCTTTCATTTTATTTCCGCAGAAACTGAGGAGGCTATCAAAGCTACCCATAAATTAATTTCCGTTTATGGTCATTCTTCTCTGGAAGAAACTGATATTGTTGTTGCAATCGGTGGTGATGGGACAATGTTACAAACCGTACGAGATGTCATGAACACAGGCAAACCTATTTATGGTATGAATCAAGGTTCTGTAGGATTTCTTATGAATGAATTTCATGAAAAAAAATTGCCCAATCGTATTGCTGCCGCACATAAAAAAGAAATCCATCCCCTGCGCATGATTGCAAAATCTGAATGTCAAGATTCTATCGAGGCGCTTGCAATTAATGAAGTATCCCTCTTTCGGCAATCTTATCAAGCGGCAAAAATTCGCATCACCATTGATAACAACGTACGCATGGAACAATTAAGTTGTGATGGTGTCCTCGTCGCTACACCAGCTGGATCAACCGCCTATAATTTATCAGCACAAGGACCTATCTTACCTCTTATGGCTCCCCTTATGGCCCTCACTCCCGTTAGCCCTTTTCGCCCTCGGCGTTGGCATGGAGCTTTGCTTCCCGATACAGTAACAGTGCGCTTTGATATGCTTGAACCTGACAAACGCCCTGTAAACGCTGCTGCAGATAATATTGAAGTTAAATCTGTCCATTCAGTTACTATTTCAATGGCAACAGAAGTAACAGCTTCAATCCTTTTTGACTCAAATCATTCATGGGATGAGCGCATTTTATCAGAACAATTTCGCTATTAATGATTGTATTATGCGTTTTATATGTATATGATTGTTATAGTTAGTTTTTTTGTGAAAACATCTTAACACTTTTAAAGAGTGTAGAATATTGGTTATAATCATCATTAGATAGCGCAGTTAAAATCACAGAGCAGTTGATAAAAAAATGATACCATCTTTAAACAGTTTTGATGATTTAGGTCTTTCCGCAAAGGTTATTAATGCGGTGAAATCAGCGGGGTATACAGCTCCGACACCTATTCAAAGTGAAACAATTCCGCATGTCCTTCAAAGAAAAGACGTTTTAGGAATCGCCCAAACGGGAACAGGTAAAACCGCCTCTTTCGTATTGCCTATGCTCACTCTCCTTGAAAAAGGTCGTGCAAGAGCACGAATGCCCCGTACGCTTATCTTAGAACCAACAAGAGAAATTGCAGCTCAAGTTGAAGAAAATTTCGATAAATACGGCATAAATCATCGTTTAAATGTTGCTCTTTTGATTGGTGGCGTTTCTTTTGAACTCCAAGATCGCAAACTTGAACGGGGAGCTGATGTTCTTATAGCAACACCAGGGCGCCTTCTTGATCATTGCGAGCGCGGTAAACTGCTCCTGATGGGCGTTGAAATCCTTGTGATTGATGAAGCTGATCGCATGTTGGATATGGGCTTTATTCCTGATATTGAACGCATCTGTAAACTAACCCCTTTTACGCGTCAAACTTTGTTCTTTTCTGCAACAATGGCGCCAGAAATTACAAAGCTAACGAAACAATTTTTACATTCTCCTGTATCTGTTGAAGTTACAAAAGCTTCCTCAACAGCTACCACAATTACACAACGGCTTGTCAAATCTGGAAATAAATCATGGGATAAAAGAGCGGTTTTACGAGAGCTTATCCAAAATGAAGGTGCAGAGCTTCAAAATGCAATCATTTTCTGTAATCGAAAGAGAGATATCTCTGAACTTTTTAGATCGCTTATCAAACATAACTTTAATGTAGGGGCACTTCATGGAGATATGGACCAATATTCGCGCATGAACACCCTAGCTGATTTTAAAAATAATAAACTTACACTTCTTGTTGCTTCTGATGTTGCTGCCCGTGGACTCGATATTCCAGCTGTAAGTCATGTATTTAACTATGATGTTCCTACACATGCTGAAGACTATATCCATCGAATTGGTCGTACAGGGCGTGCAAATCGTAGCGGAAAAGCCTTTACAATCGTTACAAAAGCTGATCAAAAATATATCAATGCCATCGAGGAAATGAGTAATGAAAAAATTGAATGGCTCAATGGAGATCTCTCAACTTTAATAGCCGATGATCAAACAGAAGATATTGTTGTAAAGAAAAAATCTTCAAAACCATCAAAGAAAACTGCTCCAAAAGAGACTGTTGCTCACACTAAAAAATCTGTAGAAGAGAATAAAACAGAATATATCAAAAATGCAAATAATAAGGAGAAGCCATCTGAGCAACAACGCTCACGAAAAAATAAGAATTACACACCTATTGGATTTGGTGATGATATTCCTGCTTTCATGCTTATAAAAACGTGTAAATAAACCCGTTCTCTACTCTCTTTTAGAGTGAAATGAACGAAATACTTTTAAAAAATCCGCTCTTATTTCCTAGAGAGCCTTTCCGTTACCTTTTCACGCCCTAAAAGCTGCAAAATTTTTCCCATTTCAGGTCCATGATCCATGCCCGTAAGTGCCTGACGTAATGGCATAAATAAAGCTTTTCCTTTTCGACCTGTTTTTTCTTTTAATGCTGTTGTCCAAATTTTCCAACTTTCCTCATTCAAAGCACCTTCAGGTAAGAAATCGAGTGATTGGTGCACAAAAGCACGATCCTCTAGTGCTACTGTATCAAAATTCTGTTCATCATGAATGATTTTCCACCAAAAAACAGCATCATTGACTTTATTAATATTGCTTCTTATCGCGTTCCAGAAATATTCCGCCTTATCTCCCTCAATAGAAAGTTTTTTAAGGCGCATTTTTACTTCCTCATAGGTTAACTCATGGACAAGATGACTATTCAAAGCAAGAAGATCAGCAATATCAAATTTTGCAACGGATCTTGACGTATCTTGGAGATTAAAATGCTCTAAAAGCGCAGCTTGATTGGGATAGGGATGCACATTTTGCGATGTCCCAATCAAAACGGCAAGGCATTGAACAGCTATAGATTCAAATCCTTCTTCCCGTAGAGAACGAATAGAAAGATCATTATTACGTTTTGAAAATCCTTTTCCTAAAACTGTCGCCAATAAATTGGTATGAGCAAAAACCGGTAATTCTGCATTAAGAGCTTTAAAAAGAGCAATTTGAGCGCCTGTATTTGTAATATGATCATCCCCACGAATAATATGCGTAATAGCCATATCTACATCATCAACAATAGACGGCAATGTATAAAGATAGGTTCCATCTTCACGAATAAGAACAGGATCTGAAAGAGAAGCTAAATCAATCGTCTGCTTTCCCTTTATTGCATCATTCCAGCAAACTTCTGTTCGCTTTGTGTGTAAAGGATCACTTTCAAAATTAGGAAGAAGAAAACGCCAATGGGGTTTACGACCTTGTGATTCAAAGTTTTTTCTCTCTTCTGTTGTCAACTTCAATGCTGCACGGTCATAAACAGGAGGCAATTTGCGTGAAAGCTGGATTTTACGACGCCGCTCTAATTCCTCTGTTGTCTCATAACAAGGATAAAGAAGGCCACGTTGTTTGAGAATTTCTGCCACTTCATCATATCGATTAAATCGCTTGGATTGGTAATAAATTGCATCTGGTTGAATACCAAGCCATTCAAGGTCAACAGCAATAGCATCGATATATTCTTGTTTAGAACGTTCAATATCTGTATCATCATAGCGTAAAATAAATTCTCCCTTATACGCTTGCGCATAAAGCCAGTTGAAAAGCGCAATACGGATATTGCCAATATGAATATAACCTGTTGGAGAGGGAGCAAAACGAACTTTAACCATAAAATAATACTCAATTTTTATCGCGAAAATGATTGACTATAGGATAGCGACGATCGCGTCCGAAATTTTTGTAACTGATTTTTACACCAAGCGCAGATTGACGCCTTTTATATTCGGCACCATAAAGAAGCTGTTCAACTTTCGCAACAGTTTCTCGTGAATGTCCACGTTTAACAATATCACAAATACTCATGTCATTTTCTACAAGAGATTGTAATATATCATCTAAAATAGGATAAGGCGGAAGAGAATCTTCATCTTTTTGATTTTCCCGCAGCTCTGCAGAGGGTGCTTTTTCTATAATATTGGATGGAATGATCATTCCTTCTGGTCCTCTCAAATTGTGCAAGTGATTTTTATTGCGCCACTCCGCTAATGCATAAACCTGCATTTTATAAATATCTTTAAGAGGATTAAACCCGCCATTCATATCCCCATACAGTGTTGCATATCCCACAGCCATTTCTGACTTATTGCCTGTCGTTACCACCATTGAGCCGAATTTATTTGAAAGCGCCATTAAAAGTGTACCGCGTATACGACTTTGAAGATTTTCCTCTGTGACGTCAGAGGGTAACCCTGAAAAAACAGATGCCATTGTCTTTAAAAAAGCCTCAACAGGTTGTGCAATCGGTATGATTTCATAACGACATCCCAAAAGATCAGCACATTCTTTGGCATCTTTTAATGATTCTTGCGAAGTATAATGATAGGGCATCATAATGGTGCGAACCCTCTCAGCACCAAGAGCATCCACCGCCATTACCGTACACAGGGCTGAATCAATTCCTCCTGAAAGACCAAGAATAACATCCTTAAAGCCGTTTTTATTAACGTAATCTTTCAACCCCAAAACACAAGCTTGATAATCAGCCGCTAATCCATTGAGAAGACTTTCATTAGGACCTGAAATACAGTGCCATCCCGTCGTTGTTTTTTGCCAATGGCTTAAAGCAATATGGCTATCAAAGTGTTTCATTTGAAATATCTTTTTGCCTTGTCCATTCAAGGCAAAAGACCCACCATCAAAAACGAGCTCATCTTGACCACCTACTTGATTAGCGTAGATAATTGGCACTCCAGATTGTAGAGCCTGTGTATGAACAACGTCTATACGTTTTAATGTTTTATTACGATAATAAGGAGATCCGTTAAGGACAAGAATAATTTCCGCTCCTTTATCTTTAAGCTCTGTACTAAGAGAGGAATCATTCCAAAGATCCTCACAAATGACTATTCCTAATTTAATTCCATGATAGACAATAGGCTGAGGACGTGGACCTGAAGAAAATAAACGCTTTTCATCAAATTCAGCATAATTAGGTAAATCAAACTTCAAACATTCGGCAATGACTCTCCCTTCATCAAGAACCATGACAGCGTTGTAAATATTACCATTGCGCCTTAATGGAAGACCAATGACAATTCCTGGTCCGCCTACGGTTATCTTTGCTAATTTCTCAACAGTCTCTTCACATGTTTTTGTAAAAGCAGGTTTTAGAACAAGATCTTCCGGCGGATAAGCACTTATAAAAAGTTCCGTGAATAAAACAAGATCAGCCCCCTCTTCTTTGGCCTTTTGATGCGCCATGACAGCTAAAGAAAAATTCCCCTCAATATCACCGACAATAGGATTTAATTGGGCAATTGATACCCGAAAATCATTTTTCATAAGCCTTTGTATCATTTCATCAGTTTAGCAACCACAACTTTATTCTTCATCATCGGAAACATCATTTTTTAAAATTCTTTTCTGCCATAATGACCTAAAAATATTAGGCAAATTTTTGCCTACCCCCCAGCAGCAATTGCTAACGATTCAGTCACGCGATTTTTTTTAAGGAGTTCAGCAACAAGAAAAGCCAATTCTAACGCTTGATCTGCATTTAACCGTGGATCACATTGCGTATGATAACGATCAGATAAATCGTCCACAGAAATGGCGTGCGCCCCTCCTGTACATTCAGTAACATCACGACCTGTCATCTCAATATGAATGCCTCCTGGATAAGTTCCTTCTCCACGATGCACTGCAAAAAAATTCTCTACTTCTTTTAAAACATAATCAAAAGGACGCGTCTTATAACCATTGGCAGTAATTGTATTGCCATGCATTGGATCACATGACCATATAACCGCACGCTTCTCGCGTTCAACAGCACGGATGAGTTTAGGCAGATAACTTTCAACTTTATCATAACCAAAGCGCGTAATGAGAGTAAGCCGCCCCAACTCGTTTTCAGGATTTAAAATATCAATTAATTTTAAAAGCTCATCAGGTTCAATGGAAGGACCACATTTTAATCCTATAGGATTCTTAATGCCGCGACAATATTCAACGTGAGCATGGTCAATCTGACGCGTACGGTCACCAATCCATAACATATGACCAGATGTTGCATACCAATTTCCTGAAGTTGAATCAATCCGAGTCAAAGCCTCTTCATAACCAAGCAACAGTGCTTCATGACTGGTATAAAAAGATGTTTCACGCAATGAAGAATGTGTTTTGGATGTAATCCCTATAGAACGCATAAAATCAATTGCTTCAGAAATACGCTCTGCCAATAATTCATAACGTTCTCCCTGCGGACTGTTAGAAACAAAACTCAACATCCATGTGTGAACATTTTCTAAATTAGCATAGCCACCTTGTGAAAAAGCACGCAATAGATTAAGTGTTGCCGCAGATTGGCGATAAGCCATAGACATCCGTTGCGGATCTGGAATACGAGAACCGGCTTCAAATTCAATGCCATTAATAATATCCCCACGATAAGCAGGAAATTCAACTCCCTCTTTTCTTTCAATATCAGAAGAGCGAGGCTTTGCAAATTGACCAGCAATACGACCAATTTTAACAACCGGTTTAGAACTACCAAAGGTCAAAACAATCGCCATTTGCAAAAATACACGAAAAAAATCACGAATATTATCAGCTTCATGTTCTGCAAAGCTTTCGGCACAATCACCACCTTGCAATAAAAAAGCTTGGCCTTTCGCAACGGCTGCTAATTCATTTTTTAAATCACGTGCTTCACCGGCAAAAACTAAAGGAGGATACCTTCTCAGTTTTCGCTCAACATCTTCTAACATAGACTTATCCGGATAAGTCGGAACTTGTTTAATTGGCCTTGTTCTCCAAGTGTCAGGCGCCCATTCTTTTATCATTACACTCTCTCTAAAGATTAATCTTACAGATTAGCATATCAAAAGCTTTTTACCGCAATATATGCTGTTTAACTTTCTATTTTCTTCCCATTTTCATATATATAACTTGGTTTATACATCGTTACTAATTCTTCTGCCATCGTTGGATGCACTGCCATCGTCTCATCAAAGATATCCTTCGTCAGCTTACCCTTGAGAGATATCCCTATAAGCTGAGCCATCTCACCAGCATTTTCCCCTAAAATATGAGCGCCCACAACAATACGGCTTTCACCATCAACAATGAGTTTCATAAGCATTTTCTCTGAACTACCAGAAAGAATATTACGCATAGGACGAAAAACTGTACGATAAATTTCAAGACGCTTATAACGCTTTACCGCCTCCTCTTCTGAAAGACCAACCGTTCCAATCTCTGGCTGTGAAAAAACTGCTGTTGTAATTAAATCATAATCAGGTGTTGTTGGAATATTTTCAAATGCTGTCTTAACAAAACACATTGCATCATGAATCGCAACGGGTGTTAATTGAATATGACCTGTTACATCACCAACAGCCCAAATATGGGGGATATTTGTTGTCATTTTCTCATCAACAACAACTGCACCAAATTCATTCACCTTAACACCTGCCCGCTCAAGTCTTAAACCCGTTGTATTTGGTACACGCCCCGTAGCCAACATAATCTGATCGGCTCTGATTATTTTCCCATTTGATAAAACAACTTCATAACAATTTTCTGCAGCCTGCACTTTAGAAATTGTTATGCCATAGAGAATAGAAATCCCTTTTTCAATCATTGCATCGCTGAGCAATTGCCGCAAATCATGATCAAAATTACGAAGGATTAAATCACCACGATGAAGGAGTGTTGTTTTTACACCTAATTCATGAAAAATATTAGCAAATTCAACACCAATATACCCTCCACCAACAATCACTATTGATTTTGGGAGTTGATTAAGGTCAAAAATCTCATTAGAAGTAAGGCAAAATTCACCGCCTTCTATGGACGTATTTGGTGCAAGTTTTGCCCCTGTTGCAATCAAAATTTTTTCTGCACTTACCCGCTCACCCGTGGCAGAAAGCTCTAATGTGTGATCATCTATAAAAGTAGCACGACTTTCATAAATATGCACATTGTTATTTTCTAATCCCTTACGATACAACCCTTCTAACCTTGATATTTCTTTATTTTTAGCTGCAACCAACTTTTCCCAGCTAAAAATTGGATCCGCATATTCCCACCCAAAACCAACACTTTTCTTAAATTCTTTTACATATTGTGATGCATAAACATAAAGTTTTTTGGGAACGCAACCACGAATAACACAAGTGCCCCCTATACGATATTCCTCTGCTATAGCGACCCGCTTGCCAAGACCTCCAGCAAGCCGTGCTGCACGCACTCCACCAGAACCACTTCCAATAACAAATAAATCAAAGTCAAAAGAGCCCACGAATTATTCCTTCTTATACATCTGCAAGAGTAGGCTAAGATCTTTTATTATCAAATGAAAGTCTTTTTTTTGAAGAAGCCTTTTTTATAAAGCAGTATTCTAAAAAGACTTATTCTCATTAAAATATTTAAAACGGCGGGAAAACCGCCGCTATTAAAAAAATCAGAAATTGCCTATTGTTGTCATGATATCGATCAAGCTATTTTTTATTTTCTGAAGATTCTGATTTTATAGGCATATTTGTAGGCATAGTAGAATTATTCAAATTAAGTGTTTCAGACATCTCTTTTTTCACATTTTCTACAAGATCCCGCATAAGAGCAGTACGCCATATATCAAATGCTGAATAAGAATCACGTGCAATATTGGGGACTTCTGTCAAAAACTTTTTACCGGTATCAGAATTATAAAATGTTGTTATCGCATCAAGCTCTTTTTGAGTAAAATATTTTGCATATACATGAGCAATCTCTTTTTCTAGATCAGAGCGCCTTTTAATTAAAGCAAGCGCCTGCTTATCAACAATATCAGAAATAGCTGTTGCCAAATTCGGATCATCGCTAATCAGTTCATTTTTGAAATCATGGACCGCATTTGGTAAAAAGCTATCAAATTGATCCGTTGCATGAATAGCTCTGATTGCCTTTCGCGCTGAATCTAAATGTTGATCACTCACACCTTGTGCATAAGCCATGCCAACATTCACAACAAAAATAGCAATTGCACTAAAATATACGACAAAACGCTGAAAAGAAAATATTATTTTCATTTAATGATTACCCCGATCGCTAATTATAATTTTAATTCGTTATTCTACCTAAAATCTTTAAGACCCTTTTTTACTGTGCTAACATATCATCATGTAAATGCCTTTTCTAAAAATCAAACGGTTCTAAAACTTTTATTTGACCATCAGCCATAGCGACAATTGCACGTGAAGCCAACCCCAAAAAAAGGCCATGCTCAACAACACCAGGAATAGCAAGAAGTGCATCTGATAATGGTTTTGGTTGCAAAATGCAGCCCCAAAATGCATCAAGAATAAAATGGCCACCATCTGTTTCAAAAGGATTTTTTCCATTCATTCGCAATGCAATTTTTCCAGAAAGCCCTAAATCATCAGCGACTTTTTCAATGGCTCTGCATGTTGTGTGGATACCAAATGGATTAACTTCAATTGGTAGTGCAAAAGCACCAAGTCTTTTTACCACCTTTGTTTCATCCGCAATGACAAGCATTGCACGAGATGCCGACGCTACAATTTTTTCATACAACAATGCTCCCCCTCCCCCTTTAATGAGCATCATCTCAGGACCAATTTCATCTGCTCCGTCAATATCAAGATCCAGCTCAGGTATTTGTTCTAAAGTGCTAACAGGCACTCCAAACTTATGACAGAGTTGTTCAGAATATTTTGAAGTAGCAACACCAGTCACCCGCAAACCATCCGCAACACGCTCACCTAGAAGACGAATAAATTCATTGACTGTCGAACCAGATCCGATACCAAGCCGCATACCATCTTCAACAAACTCAAGCGCTTTAATAGCTGCCATTTTTTTTAACTGCTGAACATTCATGAATGACTTTGCCTTCTATCCGTATAAGCAGCATTTATCACCCCTATTACCACCGATAATAATGATAATAAAAGATAACCTCTTGACGCAATCTATTTAAATTGACCATCATCTCTTGCTTGAAGAGATGTTACTCGTTATAGAAATATATGATAAGAATAAAATAGAATAATCAACAATTATCTTTTTTATTTCTTTGAGAATATTTGTTAGCATTTTTCTCATTCAATAAGAATTTTTGATTTATTTTGTGCTATCAATAGGATGCACAAAGATGCACATATCAATTTTTTTGAAAAAATTAAAATGATCAGATATAAAAAATCATCCATTTCTAGAAAACTGTAGATTATTATCTCATTTCAATAACGTTGATAAACTTACCAATTTAAATACCGTAAAATATTATGAGAAAAGTCTTCTGTTATTTTTTGTTTTGTCATTATCCAAATGTGAAGCAAAATATGACTGATTATATGTTTTTATGAATGCTGTCTGTGCATATTCCATGGTCTATGAAACCCTAGCGAAGACCAAATAATATCTCCACCTTTGGTCATCATAACGCTTCCTCGTGATAACAATTGTTGAGGTATAAATACCATTTTTGCCTTCTTGTAACAAGTTGGATTATGCATCACAAATGTCTGAATGAGAATATCTGCCTCTACACATTGATCTGTTTCTCTCTGTAAAACGATCACTTTTAATCCATTATCCAATAAAGATGTACATACATGATAATCACAAATAAATTGTCCGTGCAACGAAGGACCATATTTTGTTGGTTTAATCGTTTCATTCACACGAAATGACTTTTTCCATATGGATGTCGTGAACTTAGAAATATGGTAACGATCAATATATAATTTTTTATCATGAATAACGCCCACGAGGCGCATATTATCTGCTATAATCAGTTGTACAGGTGAATGCAATACACAAATAGAAATACCTGCCAAAATAAACAAACTAAAAAAGAGCCGGATGGGTGTTTTGCAAAAAGTCAGTCCAACCAAGCCTATACTCAATAAAACTAACGCTGATAACGGCATAAAACCAGGATTCAAATCAGGAGAAATAGCCTTGATAGCATGTGCAATCTTTATTACAAGATCAACTCCAAAACCCATAATTTGAAGAGGAAGCCATTCGAATCCTCCTAACATTGCAAGAACTGCGATTAATCCAAAGGGAATGACAAAAATTGAGATGACAGGCAAAGCAAAAGCATTACTGATAATGCTCAACGATGCCATATTAGAAAAATGATAAGCAGCATAAATTCCACTTGCACTCCCTGCAACAAAGGAAGAAGCACATGTTGAAAGCATCGATAAGAAAACAAAATTTATCACTCCTCCTCCAACATAAGAGGGAGTTGTTTTTCTTTTACGAAAAAATGACCTTCCACTCCACCAATCAAAAAAAGCGATCAAAGCAGCAGTCGCAGAAAAAGACATTTGAAAGCTAGGACCTAATATTTCATGGGGTGTCATCGCTAGAGTTATCAACCCTGCAATGGAAAAATTACGCATTGTTATAGCAGAGCGATTACACAATATAGCAACCAACATAACAGCAATCATCACAAAACTTCTTTGCGCTGATATTGCTAAGCCCGACAATAACAAATAAAAAGCTGTTATCATAAAAGCAACGATAGCAGCAAATTTTTTACTGGAATAATAGGAAGAAAAAACTGGAAAAAATGCTAAAAAACTACGGATACTCAAAAGAACTATGCCGCTTAACAACGCCATATGTAAACCTGATATTGATAAAATATGAGCTAATCCAGCTGTACGTAATGCTTCATTTGTCTCATTTGAAATACCAGCACGCTGCCCTGTTATGAGGGCAGCTGCAACACTCCCCTTTTCTCCTTCAAGGGCTATACGGATTCTTTGTGTCATCTTCGTGCGTAAATTTTCAATTTTCTGTAGAATGATAGCGAATATTCCATCAGGCTGCGAAACGGATATTTTTCTTGGTTTTCCTAAATAAACGCCTTGTGCTCCAATTCTTTTAAAATAATTATGAAAACTAAAATCGTAGCCTCCTGGACGCACCGGCCCAGAGAATGCACGAATCTTAACTTTTCCATGCAATCCATCACCAATCGCTAAGCCAGATGGCAAATATCTTGCCGATAAACGAACACGATGAAGACTATGGCGTAATACGGGATTTTCTGTATTCAAAATATCCAAAACTAAACGAAATCCTCCTTTGGCACCTGACTCAATAGAAACAATTCTTCCCGTCAATGTAGTGACAATGTCACTGCTTAGCATGGGTGTTGCAATACGCCACGTTTCTATTTTTGCCGCTAAAGCACCCAATATAATACAAAACAGAAACCCCACGGGAATCGATATTTTTCGATAAAAACGTGCTACATAGAATATTCCCAGAAAAATACTGACCAACGCCCCCAATTGTCCCCAACTTGGTTCCCACTCTAAATGAAAATAGAAAATGATTCCTAGGGCAAAAAAGACTAAAATCAGCGAAAAAAGGATACCAAAAGAAACTTCTTTATTAATACAATCTTCTAACCATTTGCGAAAAAAAATGATTACTTCTTTTAAGAGTGTCAATAAAAAAAGTTTTTGTTGATTATAGCTACTGTTCTTTGCATCATCATACCTAGAAAAAACACTCTGCCCTATCTGACATGGCTTTTTTCTTTCTGTAACAGATTTTTCGGATAAACCCTCTTTACTTTTATAAAACATCAGTCCCCCACTTTAACTCGCAATACGGCTATTGCACGCCCCATCACTTATGCTAACATGACTTTTCTATAAAATTCCATAAGTAATATCTTAGTTTAAAGGAAAATATTCGTGTCTGTTATTACTCGTTTTGCCCCTTCACCCACTGGCTTCCTTCACATTGGTGGTGCTCGTACTGCTCTTTTTAATTGGCTTTATGCAAAACATACCGGTGGAAAAATGCTTTTACGAATTGAAGATACAGACCGAGAGCGTTCAACCGAAGCAGCTGTAAAAGCCATTATAGATGGCTTGCACTGGATGGGTCTTAGTTATGATGGCGCCCCTATTTCGCAATTCGAACGAGCAGAACGTCACCGCCAAATCGCTGAACAGTTGGTCAAGAATGGCAAAGCATATTATTGTTATGCTTCACCTGAGGAGTTAGCTGAAATGCGTGAAAAAGCCCGTTCAGAAGGGCGCCCACCACGTTATGATGGACGTTGGCGTGACCGTGATAGTTCTGAAGCTCCTAAAGGTGTTAAGCCTGTTATTCGCATCAAAGCCCCTCAAGATGGAGAAACGATTGTACATGATCGTGTTCAAGGTGATGTCCGTTTTCCTAATAAAG
This sequence comes from Bartonella sp. CE47NXGY, assembly GCF_042195415.1. NCBI lineage: Bacteria > Pseudomonadati > Pseudomonadota > Alphaproteobacteria > Hyphomicrobiales > Bartonellaceae > Bartonella > Bartonella sp. CE47NXGY. Next base: position 35,161 of record NZ_JBHIOI010000006.1, read on the forward strand.
ATCTCGATGACTTCATTATTTTGCGTTCTGATGGTTCGCCTACCTATATGCATGCTGTTGTCGTTGATGATCATGATATGGGCATCACACATATTATACGTGGTGACGATCATCTTACCAACGCAGCCCGACAAACGATTATCTTTAAAGCAATGGGATGGGACATTCCTGTTATGGCCCATATTCCTCTTATCCATGGTGAAAACGGTGCAAAATTATCAAAGCGACATGGTGCGCTCGGTGTTGATGCCTACCGAACAATGGGATATCTTCCTGCTGCTTTGCGCAATTACCTTGTCCGTTTAGGTTGGAGTCATGGTGATGACGAACTGATGTCACTTAAAGATATGATTTCTTGGTTTGATATTGAGGATATTAACAAAGGTGCTGCTCGTTTTGATCTCAAAAAGCTCGATTCCATCAACGGACACTATATGCGTATGAGTAATGATCAAGAACTTTTTGATGCCGCTCTTAATATTCTACCAGAAACCGATAGGGGAGCACAAATTATTGAAAGACTTGATGAAAAACGCCGTGTTCAATTTTTAAAAGCAATCCCGCATTTGAAAGAACGTTCAAAAACACTGTGCGAACTGATTGACAATGCCTCCTTCATTTTTACGCAACGACCTTTACAACTTGATGAAAAAGCTCAAATGCTCTTAGATAAAAATGGACGAACCATTTTAAACGATCTTTATCTTGCTCTGAAAGCTTGCCCCTCTTGGGATACAAAAACTCTAGATGAAACACTTCGCTCTTTTGTCCAAACACAGAATCTCAAATTTGGATCTATCGCCCAACCACTTCGCGCAGCTCTTACAGGATGTGCAACATCACCAGGTGTTTTGGATATTCTTATTTTATTAGGACGCAATGAATCTCTTCATCGCATCAAGGACCAACTTATCACAACAATATGCCCATGATGTGCACTGAGTATATTTCCTCAAATAAGGATCTATACAGATATCTCAACGCGCCCTAAAAGAGTTTTTTATGTTATATCATTGAAATACATTTCTTATTGAGTAATAATGATCAATAAGGAAATATTTTTAGATTGCATGTACTCACTTTTAGAGGCAATCTACCCTTAAATAAGTAAGAAAAGCTTCAGTTATACATCCCCCACTCTGATGAAGCAGAGTCTTAATTTTTAGAAGTGAAGGATCTGAAAGGAATACCGAATGTCTGAGAATAACGCATATATTATTGTGAATGATAAAAAAGTAGAGCTTCCCTTGCGTAAAGGCACGAGTGGACCTGAAGTCATTGAAATTGCTTCTCTCTATAAAAAAACCGATATTTTTACTTATGATCCTGGTTTTACTTCAACAGCTTCTTGTGAATCAAAAATTACTTATATCGATGGTGATAAAGGCATATTGCTTTATCGTGGTTATCCTATTGATCAATTGGCTGAAAAAGGAGACTTTCTCGAAAGTTGTTATCTTTTACTTTATGGTGAACTCCCAACACAGCAAGAAAAAAATGAATTTGATCGATGTATTATGCAGCATACCATGGTCCACGAACAATTTGCACGCTTCTTCCATGGCTTCCGTCGTGATTCTCATCCTATGGCCGTCATGGTTGCCTGCCTTGGCGCTATGTCTGCGTTCTATCACGACTCTATTGATATTACAGATCCTCACCAGAGAATGATTGCTTCTGTTCGTCTTATCTCAAAAGTTCCAACGCTTGCTGCTATGGCCTATAAATACAGTATTGGACAAGCATTTGTTTATCCACGTAATGATCTTAGTTATGCTGCAAATTTCCTCCATATGTGTTTTGCTGTTCCTTGTGAAGAATATAAAACAAACCCTGTGCTTGCTCGGGCGATGGATCAAATATTTACCCTTCATGCAGATCATGAACAAAATGCTTCTACATCTACGGTACGTCTTGCTGGATCCTCAGGTGCTAATCCGTTTGCCTGTATTGCAGCAGGTGTTGCATGCCTTTGGGGACCAGCACATGGTGGTGCCAATGAAGCATGCCTAAAAATGCTACAAGAAATAGGTTCTATTAAAAGAATTCCTGAATTTATTGCACGTGCAAAAGATAAAAATGATCCTTTCCGCCTTATGGGCTTTGGGCACCGTGTCTATAAAAATTATGATCCACGTGCAAAAATCATGCAAAAAACCTGTCATAAAGTTTTAAAAGAACTCAACATTCAAGATGACCCTCTTCTTGATATTGCAATAGAGCTTGAAAGAATTGCCTTAAGTGATGAATATTTTATTGAGAAAAAGCTTTATCCCAATGTTGATTTCTATTCCGGCATTACATTAAAAGCTCTAGGTTTTCCAACTGAAATGTTTACTGTCCTTTTTGCATTGGCGCGCAGTGTCGGGTGGGTGGCACAATGGAAAGAAATGATTGAAGACCCTGCACAAAAAATTGGTCGTCCTCGACAACTCTACACAGGCTATGCTATGCGTGACTATGTTCCTATAGATGAACGTGCAAATTAAAAAAAGAAATCAATAAAGCTTCAATTTACTGAAGCTTTATTGAGAGTAATCAAAAAACATCCTTTAAAAATTTTTATAAAACGTGATTTTAAAACTCTTTCTACAGAGATAACATCATCATAAAAATTTACTAAAAAATTCTAAGTTTTAGCTCTGTAAAGAAATTGAGAATACTCTTCTGCAAATTAGCCAAACATTTAGCAAAAAGAAATTGAAAATTTTACCTTATAATCCTCATTATCTTTAATGGAAATGTATTCCCTATCATTCCCCCATGTTTAAAAGCCTTATTACATATTAAAATCTAGCAATGTCAGAATTTTTCTTTCTATCTTCTTCAGATAAAATTGCAAAAAGCTTACATTAAGTGCTTCTCTAATTAGAATAAAAACACTTTTACATTTTGTCCTGTTAAAAGCTGAAATTTTCTTTGTATTTAAGTTGATAGTTTTTCTTTTAAAGATAAATTATTGATTTTTAAATAAAATTATTAAAAATCACCCTATAACCAATAAGAGGTGACTTTCTTTCCTATATTTTTTATTCCCATACTTTATAAAAAGAAATTATTTTTTTGATAATGATATTCAGCATAATGATAGCAAAATGAACACAGATAAATTTTTTACATTGCTCCAAAAGAGCTTACAGATTATAAAAATTCATGATGGTTTCATATTTGCCAGCTTATCTAATAGGAGAACATAATGAAATTATTAGCAGGAGCTCTTATAATAAGCGCGACACTGTTTACCCTATCGGCCAATTCTCAAACGCTGAAAATTGCAAGCGATGCTTCTTATCCGCCATTTAGTTATATTGACTCAAATAACAAACTGCAAGGGTTTGATATTGATATATCTTATGCGCTTTGTAAAAAAATGAATGTTGAATGTACTATTGTCACACAAGACTTTGAGGGAATGATTCCCGGTCTTCTTGCCAAAAAATATGATGCTATCGTTTCTTCCCTTTCTCCTACAAAAGAGCGCTTACAAAAAATTGATTTTACAGATCCTTACTACAACACAGCACTCGCTGTTATCGTTACCAAAAATTCGGAAATTAAAGAAATCTCAACACAAGCCTTTAGAGGTAAAAACCTTGGTGTACAATCAAATACAACACAAGCTGCATATGCGGAAGATCATTATGCCTCTGAAGGAGTTAATATCAAACTTTATCCTACAGCAACAGAAGTTAATCGTGATCTTTTAAGCCATCGGCTTGATATCATCATCTTTGATAAATTAAAAGCATTAAATTGGCTTGAAAATGAAGGAAAAGACTGCTGTCTCCTCTTGGGAACTCTAGAAGAAACAAATTTTCCTATTGCAATTGCACTCCGTCAAAATAATAATGATCTTAAAAACAGTTTTAATAAAGCAATAGAAGAAATCCGCGCCGATGGAACCTATGAGAAAATTATGAGAAAATATTTTACTTTCGATATCAATTAGATAGTACTATGAATTAAAACTCAATCTGTATATTTAAGGGGTATCTTTAACTCTTTATTGAACATGCAGGTATAATTGGAAATTCGGCATTTTTATAAGAAAATTTACATTTATCAAAATAACTTTTAATTGCTCCTTGAGATCTAAATATTTTGTAGAATCTAATGACAACAATAAGGTTGTATTTTTACCGTATCAAAATCTAATTTTTTTATGTTCAAATTTAATAGCCTTATTTTCAAGAAAAATCCTCAGTTTTTACTCATGAAATGATTCAAATCAATCATTTCGTGAAAATTAAGCTATCATACAAGCAATAAGATATTTATTCTTTTTTTATCAATAATGCCCAACATAATGATCTAAAATAAACATCAATAAATTTTTGAATTGCTCCCAAAAAGCTTACAGATTATAAAAACATAATGATTTCATATTGCCCGCTTATCCAATAGGAGAACATCATGAAACTATTAGCAGGAGCTCTTATAATAAGCGCCGCACTATTCACCCAATTGGCTGATGCGAAAACATTAAAAATTGCGAGTGAAGGCACCTATCCTCCCTTCAGTTATATTGACTCAAATAATAAATTGCAGGGACTTGATATTGATATATCTTATGCACTTTGTAAAAAAATGAATGTTGAGTGTACTATTGTTACACAAGACTTCGAGGGAATGATCCCTGGACTTATTGCAAAAAAATATGATGCTATCATTGCTTCCCTCTCTCTCACACAAGAGCGTTTACAAAAAATTGACTTTACAGATCCTTACTACGATACAGCACTGGCTGTTATTGTTACCAAAGCTTCGGGAATTAAAGAAATCTCGACAAAAGACTTTAGAGGTAAAAATCTTGGTGTGCAATCAAATACAACACAAGCTTTCTATGCAGAAGATCATTTTGCCTCTGAAGAGGTGAAAATAAAACTCTATCCTTCCACAATAGAAGTGAATCGTGATCTTTTAAATCATCGACTTGATGTGATCATTGTTGATAAATTACAAGCATTAAATTGGCTTAAAAATGAAGGAAAAGATTGTTGTCTCCTCTTGGGAACTCTAGAAGAAACAAGATTTCCTGTTGCAATTGCAGTCCGTCAAAATAATAATGATCTTAAAAATAAGTTCAATGAAGCTATAAAAGAAATCCGTTTGGATGGAACTTATGAAAAAATTATGAGAAAATATTTTACAAGTGATGTTTATTAAATATCAATATGATATTTTAATGAAACCCGTTGGTTATTGCTAAAAAATATTATCTAACTCTTTCATGAGGAATACAAGAATGATTGAAAATTTAGCATTGCTATCATTTAGCAATGGTGGATGGGGAGCAGTTATACTTTCCAGTGCAGGAATGACTTTGTCATTGGCATTATGTTGTGGACTTCTAGGATTTCCTCTAGGGCTTCTCAATGCAGTGATGATTCGATCCAATATTAAGATGGCCAAAGCTATGGCACGCCTTTTTTCAACGATATTTCGTGGGCTGCCAGAGCTTTTAACTTTGTTTTTAGTTTACTACGGATTACAAAGCCTTATTCAAAATTTATTTGACTATTTTAGTTTTGAAATCATGTTCAGTATCAATGCTTTTGTTGCTGGTGTTCTTGCCCTTAGTATGGTTCTTGCAGCTTTTTCTTGTGAAGTTTGGCTTGGAGCATTTAATATTTTTGATAAAGGTCAATATGAAGCAGCTAAAGCTTTAGGACTTTCACGGTCAACCACATTTTTTCGTATTGTCTTCCCTCAGCTCATCCGAAATGCCTTGCCAGGACTTTCTAATAATTGGCTTACTTTACTGAAAGATACATCCCTTGTTTCTACCATCGCGCTTGTTGACCTCATGCGACAAACGAATCTAGCTGTCGCTGCTACCAATAAACCCATGCTATTTTATTTTGTAGCATGCTTACTCTATTTGTTATTTTCAGCGGTTTTTACTGCAATCTTACGCCATTCGGAAACATACACTCAAATAGGCTATAAAAAGGTGCTAAGTCAATGATTCCTGAGTGGCTTTATTTTCTTTTTAATCCTGATCTTTTAAGTCATTATGGACCCAAATTTATTAATGGCTTTATTGTTACTGTTGAACTTGTTTCTATTTCTTGTTCTCTAGGCCTTTTTCTTGGTATGATTATCGCTTTTGCACGTCTATCAGAGAATACATTTTTACAATATTTTGCAAATGCTTATGTCTATTTTTTCCGTGGCTCTCCTTTATTAGCTCAACTCTTTCTTTTTTATTATGGGCTTGGTTCAATGAACAGTTTTTGGCAACAAGTGGGGCTATGGTGGTTTTTTCAAAACGCGTGGTATTGTTGTCTTTTTATTTTTACACTCAATTCTGCTGCCTATCAATCTGAGATCTTTAAAGGAAGTTTTCTATCCGTAACAACTGGACAACGCGAAGCATCAAAAGCTTTAGGTTTAAGCAACTCTGTCACATTTTTTAGAGTTATTCTTCCACAAGCAATGATTGTAGCATTACGCCCCCTAGGAAATGAGTTGATTTTAATGATTAAATCCAGTGCTGTTGCCTCACTTATTACTGTTTATGATTTAATGGGGGTTGCTAAACTCGCTTATTCACGGACTTTCGATTTTCAAGTTTACGTTTGGGCTGCTCTTATCTATCTCTTTATCGTTGAACTCATTCATCGTTTTATTGTTTTTATCGAGCAGCGCCTCACTCGATATTTACGGTAAATAAAATGATCATAAAAAACTTTACCAAACCAAAATGTTGAATTAATCAAGTTCTTCATCAATGAAAGAATAAAATAAGATGAATTTGAAAAATAATAAATCGATCTCTCCCAGTAAAAACCCTGTGATCTCTATCCAAAATCTAAATAAATGGTATGGAAACTTTCAGGTCCTACATGATATCAACTTTAATGTTCAAGCTGGTGAACATATCGTTATTTGTGGACCATCCGGATCAGGAAAATCAACGTTAATTCGTTGTATTAATCAATTAGAACAAGCACAAAAAGGTTCAATCTGTATCCATAACGTTGATATCCATACTGCACCTATACAACAGCAAAAAAATGTTCTTCGTAAGATAGGAATGGTCTTTCAGAACTTTAATTTATTTCCCCACATGAGCGTTATACAAAATTGTATTTTAGCACCTATGACCGTTCAAGGGCTTTCCAAACAACAAGCACAAGAACGGGCAATTCGTTACTTAACGCATGTTGGTATTGAAAAACACTGTGAAAAATATCCTTTACAACTTTCTGGTGGGCAACAACAACGTGTTGCGATTGCCCGTGCACTTTGTATGGAACCCGAAGTCATGCTTTTTGATGAACCAACCTCTGCTCTTGATCCAGAAAGTGTGGGAGAAGTTTTGGAAGTGATGGCTCGATTAGCCGATACAGGGATCACAATGCTTTGTGTTACCCATGAAATGGGCTTCGCACGTAAAGTCTCAGAAAGAATACTCTTTCTAGAAAATGGAAAAATTGTTGAAGATGCAGCCTCTGAAGAATTTTTTACCAATCCTAAAAGCCAACGTGCTTGTAATTTTCTTGCTAAAATTAAATATTAATCATTAAAATATTGCTTTATTTATACAATTTTATTCCTGCTTTTTAAAAGAGTGATAATTGTTTGTGCGCCAACAACCCCCGATGGTACTTCAGTTTTCATTTTCTGTTCTACCATCTCAAAGGAATCAAGTTGTGCCTGTCGCAATAAAGGATTAGCCAAAAGTTGTTCTACCTGTCTTGCTAACATGCCAGGACGGATTAATTCATTCAAATATTCCGAAACAATAGGCTTATCAGCAATAATATTTGGAAGAGCAGCACTCCATAACATCATTTTAGGAAAAATAAATAATTTAGAAAAGAAATCAAGTTTATAGCAAAGAACCATAGGAACTTTTGCTAAGGCTAATTCAAGTGAAACAGTTCCATGTGCAGCAAGAGCAACATTTGCTTGTGCAAAAGCACGCCATTTTTCATCTTCACCAACTACAATTTCTATCTTGCTTTTCCAGCCCTGCACAAAGTCCCGGATTCTATCTACCAAATGAGGTAAGGTTGGTAAAATAATACGTAAATGAGGAATACGTTGTACAAGAATCTCTACTGTTTCTCGAAAAATAGGCATTAAGGAACGAATTTCTGAATTGCGTGATCCTGGCAAAATAACTAATGTAGGCGATAATGTTTGTGTATCGATCAAATTTCTTTGTTCTAATTGGCTTTTTTTTTCTGACTGAACTCTCAAAAGGGGAGGATATGTCAAAAGACGATGTCCAACATAAGTCGTGGCAGGGCCTCCCAAATCTTGCATAATCTTTTCTTCAAAAGGAAAAACCGCTAAAACATGATCAACAAATCCACACATAGCTTTTGCACGCTCTGGCCTCCATGCCCAAACGGTTGGTGCAATATATTTAATGATAGGAATAGAAGGCGCTAAAGCACGTACCTTTTTTGCAATACGATGCGTGAAATCAGGACTATCAATAATAATTAAACAATCAGGTTGTTCTTGTGCAATAAATTTGGATAAATTGCGAATATGTAGCAACAACAATGGTAGTTTTTTCAACACCTCCTTTAAACCTATTAAAGCAATATCATGGGAATCAAAAAAGCTTTTTAAGCCTAATGCCTTTAAATGGCTCCCCCCAACACCAATCAAATGAATATTGCATCCTATCTGTTGTGATAAACAAGAAATTAGATCGGCCCCAAGTAAATCACCAGATTCCTCACCTGAAACCACTGCAATCTTTAAGAAACAATTATTCATGACCAAACTTTTCAAATGTCTCTATAAATAAAGAATATTTGTTGGCTTTTTCTATTGTTGTTTTCACTGATAATATTAGACTTCTATTTGCCTCCACCGCAACACCAGATAAACCACTCTTTGCAATATTCATTATTGTCGCGGGCCCAATTGATGGCAAATCAACGCGATTATCCTGTTGTGGTTTTGCGCATTTTACAAGAATGCCACCTTTAAGGGGAATTTGCCCTCTTTCTCGCATTTCACAAATACGCCACAACATATTATCAGTTCCCTCAGCGCCCTCTAGAGCAACCACCCTTCCTTGGACAACGACAACGGCTTGCCCGATATCTAATTGACCTAAAAGCTTTGCTGCTTCTACTGCTAAAAAAATATCTTTTTTCTCTTTTGGAGTAGCGCGCCGTACTGTTAAATTAAATTCTATGGGAGCTAAAAGATCTGGGACTATTTCGTGAGCACCAATAACACAAAAACCGTGTGCTTCAATAACCCGTATAAAAGCTTTTAATAACGCATCATCTCCCCTCTTCAAAGCTCCGATTAACTTAGGAAGAGCTAAAAATGTTGTCCAGTCCAGTCGCAATTGTTTAAGAAGTGGACGCTTTTTCACACCACCTGCCAAAACAACATTATATACACCAGCCTCTTTTAAAATTTTAACGAGTCGTGCTAACTCTACAATTGATAGCTCGCAATGCTCATAGCGATAAAGAACAGAATCTGCCTCACCATGCAAAAGCACAAGAAAAGGATTTTCTCCATTCTTCTCAAGAGTCTGCGCAACAGTAATCGGTAGAACACCATTTCCTGCTATAATAGCAGTACGGCCGGAAAGAAAACTTCTGGCTCCCCAAATAGGCATTTTTAATCCTTATGTTCTTTTATTCTAACACCTTCAAATTTTGGTGTGCAATAAAAACGCTTTCCTTCTTCTTTAATAAAATTAACAACTTCAGAAACAGAATGAGAAGAAGAATAGAAAGAAGCAACATCACTGACACGCTCTTTAAATGGTTTGCTATGATCAAAAAGCATAGCAACCGCATGACGGAGTGCATGAATATCTTGACGCTCAAGTCCTGCACGCTTCATGCCAATAATATTGAGTCCAGCAAGTTTTGCCTGCACACCAACAGCTGTTCCATAAGGTATCAGATCACCAACCAGTGCAGATACGCCGCCGATAAATGCATGATGTCCAACACGAACAAATTGATGAACAGCAGCACCACCACCAATAATCACATAATCACCAATAGTAACATGACCAGCAATCATTGCGTTATTGGCAAATGTTACATGATTGCCTACATAACAATCGTGAGCGATATGCGCATAACAAAAAAATTGGCAATTATCACCAACAACTGTCATTCCTACACTCGAATCGGACCCCCTATGCATTGTTACACCTTCACGAATCGTACAATTCTTACCAATAAAAAGAGTTGTAGCCCCTCCTTTATGTTTATTATTTTGCGGATCTGCCCCCAAAACGGCATGAGAAAATACTTTACTCTTGGCTCCTAACGTTGTCTTTCCCATTATTACAACATGACTTGTCAAACTACATTCATCACCAATAACAGCCTCTGAACTAATATGGCAAAATGGTCCAACGCGTACATTCTCACCAAGCTGCGCTCCCTTCTCCACAAGAGCAGTTGGATGGATTTTCGTACCGGACATTTTTAAATCCCCATCAAATATCGTTTATTCTTTTTCAACAATCATCGCAGCAATTTCTGCTTCAGCGACGCGGACATCTTCTACTTTTGCAACACATGAAAAACGTCTCATACCAGATCTTTTTTTCAAAAGCTGAACATGAATCTTGAGCTGATCACCAGGCATAACCGGCTTACGAAATTTCGCATTATCAACCGTCATAAGGTAAACTAAATTTGTTTGCTTATTGCCTAAATTTAAAAGTGCTATTGCTCCTGCCGTTTGTGCCATAGCTTCTAAAATCAAAACTCCAGGCATAACAGGCTTTGAGGGAAAATGTCCCATAAAATGTGGCTCGTTAATCGTTATATTTTTAATACCAATCGCTTCTTGTTCACCATCAATATCAACGATACGATCAATTAATAAAAATGGATAACGGTGCGGTAATATTGATAATAGTTTTTCAATATCGACAGCCTCTAAGTTTTTAGTTTTTTCACTGCTGATCATATCAGCGTTTCTCCTTTTTAACTTTTCCCATACTGCGCAATGCCGCTACTTCACGAAACCATTGTTTAAATGGTCGCGCTGGACTACCTCCCCATTTTTCGCCATCCGGAATGTCATTCATAACACCACTACGAGCAGCAATCTGAACAGATTTACCTATTATGATGTGATCCGCTACTCCCACACTTCCGCCAAGCTGAGACATATCCCCTATAGATGTACTTCCCGCAATGCCACATTGAGCGGCAATAAGACAATAGCGTCCAATTTTGACATTGTGGGCAATTTGTACAAGATTATCAATCTTGCTTCCTTCACCAATAACAGTATCTTGAAATGTTCCACGATCAATTGTCGTGTTCGCACCAACTTCTACACCATCCTCAATAATAACGCGACCAAGCTGTGGAATTTTCTCGATTCCAGAAACGCCCCCAACATAACCAAAACCATCTTGCCCAATGCAAACACCAGGATAAAGCTGAACCTTATCACCTATTATAGAACACTGAACTGTTACCTTAGGAGCAATATAGCAGTCACATCCAATACGGCAATTTTCACCGATAACAGCTGTGGATGAAATAAGAGTTCCTGCACCAATCTCAACATTTTTACCAATAACAGCTCCCGCTTCAATACACACATCATGTGCCAACTTAGCCGTTGGATGAATATGCGCATGCGATGAAATCCCCTTCTGCCCCAACCAAGGCATTGGCTTGACAGAATCTGGAAACAAAATACGACCAATCTGAGCAAAGTCACGCTGTGGTGTGGATGTCACCAAAATTGCCATAGTTTCGGGAACTTTAAAAACAATCTCATTCGTACACAAAACAGCAACAGCAGAACTGTCCAGTAAAGCATCAGAAAACTTCCGATGCTCTACAAAAACAAGCGAACCTTCCACAGCACTCTCAAGTGAAGAAAGAGTATTGATAACTTTATGAGAAAACTCTGGATTAAGAAGCTTTGCACCCGTCAACTCAGCAGCATTTGCAACTGTCAATCGTCGGGACGGCGTAAAAAAAAATGTATCCGCCATCAAAACACTTTCTCTCCCAGCTTAAGCTATTCTCTTCAAGTTTTTCCTTCTTAAAATCGCTCAAATCAGAACTTCGTAGAAATACCAAAGTTCAATTGTTGCAAACGATCACCTTCCTGCTTCGTTATTGGCCAAGCATAATCAAAACGCAAAGGACCAAACGGAGAATCCCACATCAAACTCACACCTGCAGATGAACGCCAAGCACTTTTGGTATTGGTAACAGACGGTTCACCCTTAAAAACGGCTTTATAATTATTGCCATAAAGCGTGGCAATATCCGCAAATAAAGCACCGCGCAACCCAAATCCTTCAGGCACGACAGGGATAGGGAACTGTACTTCAGCAGTCGCATTCATATATGTCGTTCCCCCCAAGAAATAAACCTCACCCTTACTGGAAACCTGACGCGGACCTATTCCATTATATTTGAACCCTCGAATCATATCAGAATTTACTTTAAACATATCGAAAATACGAACACCATCTCGGCCCATTCCGTGGATATAACCACCCCCAAAGGAAAGCAAACCAACGATATCCTTCTGGTCAGAAAGAGTCTTGTACATCATCGCCTTACCCGTGGTCTTCAAGAACTTTGCACTCCCACCAAGCCCTGCATATTCCTGAAGCAGATGCACGTACCACCCATCATGGGGGGATCTCATATCATCAATCGTATTATAGGTGAAACCATAACTAATTGATGAACGTTTCCAAGGGCTGTGTTTTGCAGCTTGAACAATCGCACCAGAATATTTCCCATATAATTCTATTATGTCACTCTCTTTGTCAAAATCATACTCTCCGCCAAAATCATATTCTTCCTGCACATAAGAATAAGCTACATTAGCAGATAATTGATTATTAATAGGTAACGAAAACCGCAGCGATCCACCTGTCTGCCGTACATCATAGGCTTTATCAGCACGATAAGTACTACGAAAAACATCAACACCAGCAGATAAACGATACCCTAAGAAATAAGGATCAACAAATGATAAATTATAATTACGAGATTTTTCTTGCCCCGCACCTAATCCTAAACGAACATATTGACCACGTCCCCCAAGATTACGTTCAGTAACAGAAACTTCAAGTGACATACCAGGACTTGTTCCCCCTGTTGTATACCCTCCAGAAAGAGAAAGATCTCCTGTTGAAGCTTCAACGACATCTATTACCAAAACAACTTGGTCAGATTGATCTGTAGGAACCATTGAAATATTAACGGCTTTGAAGAAACCTAAACTTTCTAGACGACGTTTTGCCCGCTGTAATAAAGTTTGATTGTAAGCATCTCCTTCGTTTAAATCAATCTCACGGCGAATGACGTAATCACGCGTTTTCTCATTGCCACGTATATCAATACGTTGAATATAAGCACGTGTACCCCGTTCAATATTATATAAAATTGAAATTGTATGATTTGCTAAATTACGATTTCCCCGCGGTTCAACTTTAGCAAAAGCATATCCCGAATCAGCAACTTTGTTATTAATAGTTGCAACAGACTGTTCAATATCTTCTGCACTATAAACATTACCTGGCTGGGTTTTAAGCATCCTTTTCACAGATTGAACGTCAATTCCATCAACATCACTTTCAACCTGAATATCGCTAATTTTATAGAGCGCACCCTCATCAAGAACGAAAGAAATTTTATACGTATTGCTTGCTGCATCAAAAGTTGCTTTAGAAGAGACTACACGAAAATCTGCATAACCACGGTTATAATAAAAGCGACGTAAAGCTTCTTCATCAACAGCGAGGCGCTCTTCACTGTAAACATCACCTCCCAACAACTTCGAAAAAATTCCTGAAGTTTTTGTTGAAATCACATCACGCAAACGACGACTTCCAAAGACATTATTTCCCTTAAAAGTGATATCACCAATCTTTGTTTTTTTCCCTTCAACGACATTAAATACCACATTAACCCGCCCTTTTCCAAGGTTAATCGTTTGAACGTTAACAGTGATATTATTACGACCAAGAGTTTTATAAGCCTCACGAATTGTATTTATATCAGCAGAAAGCTTAGCAGAATTAAAAGGCTCATTCGGTTTTAAAGAAATAAACCGCTTAAGATCTGGGTCTTTAAAAGATTTATTTCCTTGAAACAATATTTGATTGACAACCTCATATTCTTTTACGAATACAACCAATTTATCACCCACCGGATTTATTTTAACATCATAAAATAAACCCAATTCGAAAAGGTTCTTCACAGCACTATCAACATCACCACTGGAAACACCTTGCCCAACCTTAATCCCCATATTGTCTCGAATCGCCTGAGAACTTACAAACTTATTCCCACGAACCTCAATAGAGCGGACTACAGACGCTTGTATTTCTCCGACCGCAGCAATTGACATAAAAACCGTTGCTGGGGCAAACATCCCCATCTTTAACACCAATACAGATGCTGCATTTAAAAACTTTGAATTCGTAGTCATTGGCTTTTTTACCTTACTCTCGTTCCTTGGACATGATGCCTTAAAAGCTAACTGCCATAACAACCTTTTTACAGCGAGACTTTTCATTCCTTAATTACTCATTATAATGTACAACGCCACAACATTTTGTAGACATGGTAAACAACCTTCAATTTGTTTTTGCTATTATTACTTAATTTATAAAGCGTTTTCCATAATTTAATTAGCTAAACCAACAAAAATAATCATTAAAAAAGACAAAGATCATAAAAAGGAGAAGAATGGAAAAACCTAAACGAAAAACGATTCCCTGAATTTTAGCAGATATTTTCCTCCCAGTAATGACCTCAATGACATGCAATAAAAGATGCCCACCGTCAAGCGGTAGAATCGGAAAAAGGTTAATAAGCCCAACACTTATTGAAAGAAAAGCTGCCAAATTCAACAAAGAGATAAAACCTGTCTCGCTCACTTTCCAAGCAATTTTAACGGTTTTAGAAGGTCCACTTAGCCGACAACGATCCTCTTTGCCTCCTATTAAACGACTCATAAAAAGAACGGTTTGAGTGGCGATAAACACAGTACGGTCTGACGCTTTTCTTACAGCTGTTACAAAACCATAGCGAATATGTTTTATATAAGTTGGATCTAAACGTGCAGGATTATTTAAATCAACAGGAACACCTACACCTATCATAGCACTTCGTGTTCGATTACCAAATCCATCATCTCGCTCAACGACTTTCGGGGTAATCATCGTTGTAAAGACTCGCCCCATGCGTTCTATTTTAAACTCTATGGGTTCTCTTCCGTGAAAAGCTACATAATTCATCAAATCTTCAAAGCTTTCAACCCGTCGTCCATCCATTTCAACAAAACGATCACCTAATTCCAAACCGGATTGAAGAGCAGGGCTATCTTTTACCAAAGAACCAACAACGGGCTCAATGGCTACACGACCATAGATAAAGAAAAAAAATGTTAGAATAACAACAGTAAAAAGGGCATTGAAGAAAGGACCGGCAAAAACAGTTGCTGCTTTTTTCCAAGCATGCGCACTAGCAAATGAACCATCGACAATCAGAGATGATTGGGATGATTCCGTATCGATTTTTTCCTCATCCCCAACAAATTTTACATAACCTCCTAAGGGGATAAGTGCTAAACGCCACTTCGTGCCATGCTTATCTGTATAACTCGCTATTTCTGGTCCAAATCCAAGCGAAAAAATTAACGCCTTAATACCACACCACCGACCAATGAGATAGTGCCCAAATTCGTGCACAAAAATGATAATCATAATGATGAAAAGAATACTCAAACTTCTTAAAAGAAAATCACCCATAGTGACGATATGATTTAAAAGTTCCAAACTATCTTCTCCCAATTAGATCATACTAAAAAGATTAAAAGGCGCATCCATATCAGACATAAATGAACCAATTAAATAAAGAAGAAAAGCTGCCCCTACCAATCCATCTATACGATCCATAAAACCACCATGTCCAGGCAATAAAGAACTAGAATCTTTAACAGAAAACCGTCTTTTGAGCCATGATTGCCCTAAATCACTCAATTGTGAAACAATTGACAAAACAAGTGTAAGGAGTGGCACAAAAAAACTGGCTAAATTTATATCAAAAAATCCAAAAGCAACCCATATACCACCGAAAACTCCGACAAATGTACCACCAAGTGCTCCTGACCATGTTTTATTAGGAGAAAATTGTGGTGCTAATTTAGGGCCCCCTAATGCACGTCCGATAAAATAACCACCGATATCTGTTCCCCACACTATCGTAAATAAGAAAATAACAACTTGGAACCCCAACATTTCATGATCCCGTAGAAAGCATAAAGCAACAACAGGAAAAGATGCATATAAAAAACCACAAAAAACCCAACCACTCTTTTTTATAGATATAATAGCTAACACTGTAGCTAAAACGATTAAAACACAAAAAATCAATGAAGCAGATACACTCAATACTAAAAAAAAGCCAAAGATTAAATAAAAGATACTTGCTAATATTTTTTGTAAAATACACCATTTCTCTTTAGTAATACTCATCCACTCATAAAGAACAAAACCGCCAATACACCATACAAATAAAAAAAAGAAGTTTCCTCCCAACCATGTTAGATACAACGCAATAATGCCAAAAACAAAAGCTGTCAGAATACGATAAACCAAATTAGACAAAACAACATCCAAACAATAAAAATAGAAAATACAAGCTCTAAAATTAACGCAAGAAAAACTCCCCTACGCAGTATTTTTATCTCATACCTGTATAATTTCTCTTATAATTTATCATAAATAATTCAGTCTACTAAGATAGCGCTTATGAAACTAATAATCAATGAAAACAGCTTCAAAAATCTCCGTCAAAATTATAAAATATTTTTTTAATATTTTCTCAATATAAAATGAAAAAGCAGTTACCTCTGCCCCATACAAATTAACTAATATAGGTTTCGTATAAAAACACTTTTCTATCAACTATTCGTCATTAAAAAATGAATTACGCCACATAACATCTGCTTGATCAATTATACTCACATGTTTTATAATGAGAAATAAGAGAAAGGTTAGACTTGTTTTTTTGCATTATATTCTTTCCTCAACCTTCATCTTAGAATATTTGAATAATTTCTAATAATGCTTTCATTATGCATTTTAACAAAGACGTGCTCAACTAAAAACCCGCACCATGCTGTTAAATAGTGTCTCCCAGCAAAGGGCATGATTTATCACGCAGACTAAAAAATTAAAACATCTGCCCTTTCAAATCAGTCTCTCCCATATCAAAATGATAGAACACCTTCCTGCATCACACCTTGCTACCACAGAGCACACCACTCCCCACAATTATCCCTAGAAACAATTTACAGGCTGGGAGTAAATATCCTTTTTCTAGTGACAAAATCGTCTTAAACGTGCATAATTTCAGATTCTTTTACGGCTAAAATTTTATCAATATCAGCAATAGTTTCATCCGTGAGTTTTTGAACTTTTTCAGACAAACTATGGGCTTCATCTTGTCCAATTTCACCATCTTTTTCTAACTTTTTCAAATTGTCCAGACCATCCCGACGAACATGACGTGTAGCAACACGCGCTTGCTCTGCATAGTGATGCGCAATTTTTACAAGTTCTTTACGGCGCTCTTCATTCAATTCAGGCAAAGGAATACGTAGATTCGTACCATCAGTTATGGGATTTAAACCAAGACCAGAATCGCGAATAGCGCGCTCTACAGCTCCGACCATCGTTTTATCCCATACAGAAACAGAAAGCATCCGAGGTTCGGGAACAGAAATATTAGCAACCTGATTTATATGCACAACAGAACCATAAGATTCAACGGTCAACGGTTCTAATAAACTGGCCGATGCACGTCCAGTCCGCAAACCACCTAATTCATGTTTAAAAGCCGTAATGGCACCATCCATGCGACGTTTCAGATCATCCATAATTGATGTAACATTCATATTTCTGTCTCCTTCAATTGTCCTTTGAAGCTTACCCTTATTCCGATACTATTGTAAAGCGTCCTGTTCCATTCAAGACCTTAGCCAAACCGCCTTTTTCATGAATGGAATACACAATAATCGGTACATTGTTCTCACGTGCTAAAGTGACCGCCGTTGAATCCATAACAGATAATCCCCATTGCAAAACTTCAACATGTGTTAATTGGTCAAAACGCTTAGCCGTAGGGTCTATTTTTGGATCTGCTGAATAAATACCATCAACTTGTGTTCCTTTAAGAAGGACATCCGCACCAATTTCTGCTGCACGTAAAGTAGCAGCAGAATCAGTGGTAAAAAATGGATTTCCTGTACCACCTGCAAAAATAACAACTTTTCCCTGATTCATATAAGCTATTGCTTTACGTTGCGAGAAGCTTTCACAAATTTGTGGCATAGCAATCGCAGAGAGTACAACAGTTTCAACCCCTAATTTTGTCAAAGATGTTCGCAATGCTAAAGAGTTAATAGCAGTTGCAAGCATTCCCATATGATCACCTGTCACTCGGTCCCCACCATGCGAAGCAACAGCAACGCCACGAAAAATATTTCCCCCACCGATAACAACCGCAACTTCTATCCCCATTGTGCGCACTTCTGCAATATCAGCGGCAATACGGTCTACAACAGAAACATCAATGCCAAAATTCTGCCCTCCCATAAGAGCTTCACCAGAAGCCTTTAAAAGAATACGTTTATACGGAAGTGCTAATGCCATTCATAATCTCCCCAAAAGCACATTTATTTTCGCTTTTGACACCACGAAGGGCACCACTTTTTTCACGTGACGCCCTCTCAACAATTATATTGTTCCCCTCAGAGATTCTACAACCAACGATATGACTTTAAATCTCTGTTCAAGAGTTTGCAATAACTAGCCTTTTACAGCAGCAGCAACCTCTGCAGCAAAATCAGACTCCTCTTTTTCCACACCTTCACCTAATGCAAAACGAATAAAGCCTGTAATTTTTGCTGGAGCACCAATTGATTTCTCAGCATCCTTTAAAGCGGCCTCAACAGTTATATCAGGATTCATAACAAAAGCTTGAGAAAGCAAAACAACCTCTTCAAAAAACTTACGCATACGTCCTTCTACCATTTTTTCAATGATATTTTCAGGTTTTCCAGACTGACGTGCTTGATCTGAAAAAATTTCTTTTTCTCGCTCAACAGCAGCAGCATCAACATCTTGTGCTGTAAGTGCTAATGGATTGGTTGCCGCAATATGCATCGCGACCTGCCGACCAAAAGCAAGAGCAGCCTCTTTATTTCCTGTTGTTTCAATCGCAACCAAAACACCAAGTTTTCCAAGCCCATCAGCCACACTATTGTGTATATAAGTCGCAACAACACCATTCTCAACAGACAATTTAGCGGAACGACGAAATGTCATATTTTCGCCAATTGTACCAATTGCATCTTTAATCGTAAGCTCTACAGTCTTCTCAGAACCTGGATAAAGAGAAACAGAAACAGATTCAACATCCCCTAGCGTATCTAAGGCAGCAGTTGCTACTTTACGCACGATGTCTTGGAATCCATCATTGCGCGCAACAAAATCTGTTTCAGAATTAATCTCAACCAAAACTGCATGTGAATCTTTTGATACGACTCCGATTAATCCCTCAGCTGCTGTACGACCAGCCTTTTTATCTGCTTTAGCTATTCCTTTTTTACGAAGCCAATCAACAGCAGCTTCCATATCACCATTGGTCTCTGCTAGGGCGGCTTTACAGTCCATCATACCAGCGCCAGATAGTTCTCGAAGTTCTTTTACTTGTGCAGCAGTAATGCTCATATTTGCCTCTTTATTTTATAACAGTGAAAGCGTGCAAAATCCCTCTGCACGCCTATAACTTCTTCTTTAGACAATAAAAGTACCTTAATTAGGCATTTTATATTATTCAGAAACTTCTGAAACTGCATTTTCTTCCAAAATAGGCTCCACAGGTGCATCAACTTGAGCTCCTAAATCGATACCCATTGCTCCTTGCTGGCGTGCAATACCATCAAGAGCAGCACGGGCAAAAAGATCGCAATAAAGAGAAATTGCACGTGAAGCATCGTCATTACCTGGTATTGGATGTGTTACGTCATCGGGATCACAATTGGTATCAATAATAGCAATCACTGGAATACCTAAACGCTTTGCTTCTTGGAGTGCAATATTTTCTTTATTCGTATCGATAACAAAGATAAGATCTGGAACAGAACCCATATCTTTAATACCACCAAGCGCACGATTAAGCTTTTCACGATCACGTTCAAGATTTAAACGTTCCTTTTTAGTAAAGCCTTGCGCTTCAGCAGCAAGAATTTTGTCAAGCTTCCGCAAACGATGGATCGAATTGGAAATCGTTTTCCAGTTTGTGAGCATGCCGCCAAGCCAACGTGCATTAACGTAATACTGAGCGGAACGATTCGCCGCATCTGCGATAATGTCAGATGCTTGCCGTTTCGTACCAACAAAGAGAATACGACCACCACGCGCTACAGTATCTGAAACAAGTTTAAGTGCTTGGTGTAAAAGTGGAACGGTCTGAGCAAGGTCAATAATATGGATATTATTACGCTGGCCATAAATATAGGGAGTCATTTTGGGATTCCAGCGATGAGTCTGGTGACCAAAATGCACACCGGCTTCTAAAAGCTGGTGCATAGTAAAATCGGGTAGTGCCATAAATCTTATCCTTTCCGGTTCAACCTCCGCGGAAAAAGCAGGAAGACCTGCTACCGGCGGATGCTTGCTAGAAGTTTCTCACAGATCATTTGCAAACACCCAGACTCCGCGTGTGGAATAGCGCAAACATACTAATATTTGATTCTTTTTCAAGTTATTTTCTTTAATCATTTAATATTTGCATTTTCACATTGATTAAGATCTTTTCCAAGTTCCAAGAATTCGAGACTGTTCAATTTTGCACGCACTGAAAAAGTTCCATAATCTATATGAAGATCACGCATGACACCATTCTCATGTAAGAGAAAACTGCTACGATAAACCGGCAAACCATCTTTATTTTCTCCATCATCAAAATAAGAAATTGTAACAGGCCAATATTCTTCTTCATCCAATTTTCTTACTTTTTCCGTTTCGCTATCAGATAAAAGCGTCTTCTTTTCCCCTATGACGATACTTTCTTTTATAACTTTATCTGCTTTATTTGTCCCATCAAATACAGTAACATTGTAAAAATGATCTCCTGCTTTTGCATGGCGGATAATATTTTTTAGTTGCATCATTGGAAATTCAGCCATTGCAAGCTTATACTCTTTTTCCTTTGGCTTTTTTAAGGTAACTGTGATACCATCTTGCGTACGCTCCGCAACCCCCTCGGCACGATGCACAACCTCTTCTCCCTCTTGATCTGTAATATTAAAACGAAATGTACGGCTGTCTCCTGTTTCATAACTCGTCGTCTGTTGATCCGTCAAACGTACTGGCATATCTTCAATGTGAACACGGCTAATAAAACGAAAACGTGTGCTATAGCCCTGGCATGCCGAACCAGTGAGCTCGTAAACCATTCGTCCTGACATCGCAGAAATTGTCATTTCATGAGAAACACTATCGAGATGAAAATCATAAATTGCTCGATGAGGCACAATAAAAATGGGCTCTTCAGCTCTCGCAGTACATAAAAAAACAATATATAAAATTATTATAAATAATGATCTAATCATTCCCAACTTCCGAACTTTATCCCCGTTGCATAACATCATACAATAAGGCAAAAAAGGCTAATTTCTCAATTAACCACACATTTTCTTAAATCAAAAAATAGATTATGCAATGAATATATTATAAAGCAGCTATGGAGTTAAAATTATGACCAATATGATTGAAAAAAACTTAGAAAAATTCGGAATCACTCTTCCTGAAGTAATCTCCCCCCTTGCCAATTACATCACCACTTCACAAAGTGGCAATCAACTCTTTATTTCTGGACAACTCCCTCTTATTAATGGAAAACCAATAGCCATCGGTAAAGTTGGTGCAACTGTGAATACCGAACAAGCCCAAAAAGCATCTGAAGCTTGCGCTCTCAATATTCTCGCGCAACTCAAGGCAACTCTGGGTGACTTAAATAAAATAAAACGTGTGGTCAAAATTACTGTTTTTGTGGCTGTAGATTCTCATTTTACCGATATTCCTTTTGTTGCCAATGGAGCTTCTAATTTATTCGTCAATATCCTTGGTGAAATTGGAAAACACGCCCGTTCTGCTATTGGTGTTGCCTCTCTTCCTATGGATGTTCCTGTAGAAGTTGAAGCCATCATAGAAATCTAAACCTTCATTAAGACAGTGCATTATCCTAAATATAACTGAAGTCAAAATACTTCTTTGTCTTACACTCTGATAAACCTTGCATTTTTTCGTTTTTAAATTAGAATCTTAAACTTACGATAAAAGGAAATATTTGTATGAAACAAGCTTATGACAATAACAATATTTTTGCTAAATTGATTCGCAATGAAATCCCTTCTGTTCGGGTCTACGAAGATGATGATGTTATTGGATTTATGGATATCATGCCACAGGCACCAGGTCATACGCTGGTCATTCCTAAAAAAGGCTCTAGAAACTTACTTGATGCAGATCCTGAAACATTATTTCCTGTTATTAAAGCTGTTCAAAAAATTGCAAATGCTGTCAAAAAAGCCTTTCAAGCAGATGGCATAACTGTCATGCAATTTAATGAAGCAGCTAGTCAACAAACCGTCTATCACCTTCATTTTCATATTATACCACGTATGGAGGGAATAGAGCTTACCCCTCATAATGATATGGTAACGCCTCCAGAAATACTTGAAGAGAATGCAAAAAAAATTCGTGCAGCTTTATAACACACTCTTAAGTTGTTGTGCTTTTTTTTCCTACACGTTTTTTTGTAAAGTTTTCCATTTTACTTTTCTTTGAACTTACAGATATATCGGAAGATGAAATTTCTAACTGTAAGCTTTCTTTTTTACCATTTGATTTTTGTGTCAATACGCGAACGGTACCACCATTGCGTAACTTTCCAAATAAAATTTCATCAGCTAATGGCTTTTTAATATATTCTTGTATAACACGCCCTAATGGGCGTGCTCCCATCTGAGAATCATATCCTTTATTAGAAAGCCATAAAGTTGCAGAAGGGCTTAATTCAAAACAAATTCCTCGATCAGCTAATTGTGCTTCAAGCTGAAAAATAAATTTTTGCACTATCTGATTGATGATTAAATGAGATAAAGGTGCAAACGGAATAATTGCATCTAACCGATTACGAAATTCTGGTGTAAATAACCGATTGATTGCTTCTATATCCTCACCATCACGATGTACTTTCCCAAATCCAATAGCTGATTTTGCCATATCTGAAGCACCAGCATTGGTTGTCATAATCAAAATAACATTGCGGAAATCAATTTTCTTACCATTATGGTCTGTTAATCTACCATAATCCATTACCTGCAATAAAATATTAAATAACTCTGGATGCGCTTTCTCAATCTCATCTAGCAATAGAACTGCGTGAGGTTTCTGATCAACGGCATCTGTAAGGAGACCTCCTTGATCAAACCCTATATAACCTGGAGGTGCTCCGATTAAACGTGCTACCGTATGCCGTTCCATATATTCTGACATATCAAAACGCAATAATTCAATGCCTAAAGATGATGCAAGCTGTTTTGCAACTTCAGTTTTTCCTACACCTGTTGGTCCTGAAAATAAATAACTTCCTATTGGTTTATCCGGTTCGCGTAAACCTGCTCGCGCCAATTTTATGGATGAAACTAAAACGGAAATTGCCTGATCTTGACCATAAACAACATGTTTGAGTTCTCTTTCAAGCTTACTCAGTATCTTCTGATCATTCCGGGAAACTGTTTTTGATGGAATTCTTGCAATTGTAGCAACAGTCGCTTCAATTTCTTTAACACCTATACTCTTCTTGCGTTGTTTTTGTGGCAAAAGCTTTTGCGCTGCGCCACTTTCATCAATAATATCAATTGCTTTGTCAGGTAACCTACGGTCAATTATATAACGTGAAGATAATTCTACAGATGCCTTCATCGCCTGATCTGTGTATTTAATCTGATGAAAATCTTCAAAGTAAGGCTTCATCCCCTGCAAAATCTTAATCGCATCTGTAACAGAAGGTTCATTAATATCAATCTTCTGAAAACGACGCTCTAAAGCACGATCTTGTTCAAAGAATTTGCGATATTCTCTGTAAGTCGTCGAACCAATACATCGCATAGTTCCAGAAGATAACACAGGTTTCAAAAGATTTGCTGCATCCATATTTCCCCCTAATGTCGCTCCTGCTCCAATTAAGGTATGAATTTCATCAATAAATAAAATAGCATCTGGATACAGCTCAAACTCTTTAATAACTTGTTTTAAGCGTTCTTCAAAATCACCGCGATAACGTGTACCTGCAACAAGTCCCCCCATATCAAGAGAAAATATTGTTGCATTTGATAAAACTTCAGGCACTTGCCCATCAACAATACGCTTTGCCAACCCCTCAATTATAGCTGTTTTCCCTACTCCAGGATCACCAACCAAAAGCGGATTGTTTTTTGACCTTCGACATAAAATCTGTATCATGCGTGAAATTTCTATTTCACGGCCAATTAATAAATCAATTTTTCCATTACGTGCTTTACAATTGAGATCAACACAATAATTCGTTAAAGCACTTGTTCCTCTTTCACCATTATCCGAAATCTGCTGATCTAATTGCTCTTCAAGTCCTTCAAGTAACATGGATAACCCATCATCACGCGTGACACCCTGTGAAATAAAACGTACAGCATCGTAGCGTGTCATTCCCATCTCTTGAAGAAAATATGCTGCATGGCTTTCACGTTCAGAAAAAATTGCAACAAGAACATTTGCCCCCGATACTTCATCTTTTCCAGCTGATTGTGCATGAATCACCGCACGTTGGATAACACGCTGGAAAAAAGCTGTAGGCTTTGTATCCTCATCAGCTCTAATCTGTTCATCTAACTCTGAGCGAAGATAATTGGTTAAGCGCTCTCGCAATTCCTCCACATCTACTTGGCAAGCCTGAATAACGGAATTTGCATCGGCATCATCTAACAGCGCAAGTAGAAGATGCTCTAGTGTTGCATATTCATGCCGTGCTTGAGTAGCAATTGTTAATGCACGATGCAAAACCTCTTCAAGACTAGGTGTAAAAGATGGCATAGCTCCTCACTTCCATTCCATTACACATTGTAACGGATGTTCATTTTGACGCGCACATTCCCTCACTTGTAATATTTTCATTTCAGCGACTTCATAAGTGTAAGTCCCACATTCTCCTATCCCATTGTGATGAACATTTAACATTATCCGCGTTGCCTCTTCGAAACTTTTTTTAAAAAAGCTCTTCAAAACGAAAACAACAAAATCCATAGGTGTGTAATCATCATTAAGCAAAAAAACTCGACATAATTTAGGTTTTTCGAGTTTTTCTCTAGCCTTAGGCATTATAACCGCACCATGCCTACCTTCATCCCAATTCTTGCCCTTTTCATTATGCATAATATGAGCTATAGAGTTTATTATGAGCATCTGTCCCATTATCGTTTTCCATGCAGCACATTTTTATTAATTTTAAATTCTTTCATAACTATTGCAATACCTGTTTGTATTAGAAAAAAATTTCCCTCTATGGTTAGACTTCAATCACTCACTCATAAAATAACTTCTGTAAACAAATTAGTAATACCATTCGTCTAAACTGCATCAATAAATTACAGAAAAGGAAGCTTTATAGAAGTTTTTTAGGATAAATGGAGAAATAGGATACTGCAAGTGTATATTAATTATCAAAAAATTATGCGCTACTGTAAAACAATAGCAATTTCTTTTGTTATGTTAGCTTTTTCTTACTGTTGGGCATCCGCCACACCTCAAGGCGCCTATCCTGATAAGTATGCGGCTATTGTTATAGATGCTACTACGGGAAAAACTTTATTTCAAGCCAATGCAACACTGAAACGTTATCCTGCTTCTTTAACAAAAATGATGACATTGTACTTACTCTTTGAAGCTATGCAGATGCGTCGTGTGACACCAAATACACCAATTCCTGTTTCACATTATGCAGCAATGCGTCCACCGACAAAAATTGGATTTAAAGCAGGCCAAACAATTTCTGCAGAATCAGCAGCTAAAGCACTCATTACAAGATCCGCAAATGATGTTGCTGCTGCCATTGCAGAATATCTTGGAGGTAGTGAAAAAAAATTCGCTCAAATGATGACAGTAAAAGCTCGTAAACTTGGCATGAAACATACACATTTTGCAAATGCTTCAGGACTTCCGGATGTGCACAATTATTCTACAGCACGAGATATAGCGACTTTGTCATTAGCTTTACGTAAACATTTTCCCAAACAATATAAATTGTTCAAAACAAAAAGTTTTAATTTCCGTGGACATAAAATTAACAGCCACAATAAACTTGTTAAAATAATGAAAGGTGTCGATGGAATTAAAACAGGCTACACACAAATGTCAGGTTCTAATTTAGCAACTTCGATGCGTCTTGAGGGGCGCTCTATTGTCGCTGTTGTTATGGGAGGTAAATCATCTACTGCACGTGACGAGCATATGGCTAGCTTATTGAATCAATATTTGCCCAAAGCAAGCCAAATGAAAAGTGGTGAACGTTTAATAGCTTCTGTACGCTATCACTTACCCACTGGGGCCAATACTCCTATACCGACCATTAAAGCTGATTCAAGTAATTTTGACGATGAAATTTCGACTATGTTGACAGCATTTGCAGAACAACCTAAAAACTCCAATATCGCAATAACGGCTGTCAATAAGGTAATTATACCAATACCGAATCCTCAAAAAACTATACCGGCTGAGACTCATAAAATTGTAACAGTCTCTTTGTCCGAAAATGCCGGATGGGCTATCCAAATTGGTTCTCTTCCTAGTGAAGAACAAGCAAAAACTCTACTTTTAAAAGCAAAAAATATAGCTTTTTCTACTTTAAAGCACGCATCTTCACACATGCAACTGTTTGAAAAAAATGGGCGGCGTTATTACCGAGCGCGCTTTACAGGGTTTCAATCAAAAAAAGCTGCATTTGACGCTTGCTCTACATTAAAGAAAGCAAATTTTAACTGCTATACTGTAGCCTACTAAAAATTTTTGAATTCTGCGTTAAGGATAGTATTATGACAGATAATGCTTTTGCTTCATTCCATAAAAAAGAAGTTTTATTGAAGCAATCATCCCTCCTTTCATTGCGTTCTCTTCACGATGCTGCCGCAAAACTTACTGGTTTAAAATATAATTCTACTGCATTAGATACACAGTCTCTTGTTAACCTTCTCATTTGCCAAACAATGCGCAACCGTCGTCTCATAATGCCTCCTGTACGCATTCATTTACGCGTTGCGAGCCAAACTGGTAATGTGCCTATTAAAATCCGTTTAGGAGCAACAAATATTTAATTCTACAGACCCTCTCTAAAAAATTATTTTATTATTAACCATTATCTACAGCCTTAGAAAACCTTTTGATAAACATACTTTTTTCTTAAATTGTTGAATTTTCTGACAGCTTTTCCAACTATCCAATATCTCCAAGCTTTCAATAAAACATTGTTAAGGACATAAAAATACCCAATATTTTTCCACTTTTTGGATTTAATATAAAAAATTATCCTTGATATCTTTCTGGAAAAAATGAATAGCTTCATTAGATGAAAGCTTATCATTTGGTGGGATTATTGTAAAAGTTCAATAAAGAAAATCCCTCTTAATAACGCTCCCTATACAACATAAACGCTGTAAAAAAAAACAATCTCACTTCTCTTACTTGTATTTATGTCAACAGGCACAGAAAATTGGAAAATACAAATACTATCGATGAAAAAACGTAAATAAATTATCAGATTAAATATTATGATAACGATTTCCATAAGATTTTAATTTATAATTATAATTTATTTTTTGTATATTGAACAAGAGATTTTCGTAAAATACTCTTATTTTACTTCTTATATTGAATCAGTCAAAATCGCTCGCTTGCTCATCACGAGCAAAATTGACATATAAAGCATTTACAAAAGGAATCAAAGTATCCCTTATGAATCATTTCAAGTACTAGGATCTTTTGTAATATTGAAAGTTGAAAAAAGGATGATAGTGCTGGTTTTCTCCCTTTATAAATAAAGATGCTAATACTCTATAGATTTTATACCATTCATGGAAAACTTACATTATATTATTCATATGCAAGATACTGATTTATAAAGATAATTAATTATTTTGTTTGTTAGATGAGAATCTCGAATATCGTAAGATTCTCTCATTTAAAATCTGTTTATGTTGAATCAATCAAAACCGTCTCTTGCATGTTATGAGCGAGATTAGTGTGTAGCGTGAAACTGTCCCAAAAAGACTAAAAATGCCTATAATGAACCGTTTCAAATGCCAAGTGCTTTAGTCCCCCTGTACAGAGGGGGGCTCTGGTAAAGTGTGTAACCATGCCAGCGTACTTCTTTTTATTAAGCATAAAGATAGAGACAGCTCAATGGATTTACCGTTATATCATTCACAGGTACCATCGCGAAATGAGCTTGGGGGGAGGCCTGAGAGATATTTTTTTAAAACGAACTCACGAACGCGTAACACGACAATGTTCTATCGTGTGCATTCTATTCTCATGAGAATTTTTATAAATATTTCTTAATGTATACGTTATTATTTATTTTAATTTTTTTGTCGGTACAAAATTTATAAATAAAAAAGATATTTCCAATATATCTCTTAATTATTGTAAATTAGTGTTTTTTTTCAAGGCATTTTTTACCATACTAGGTAGAAAAAACTTCACTTTTAAAAAATTAAAACCTTTAAAATTCTACTTTCTTCATCATAATTATTCAGACTTAAAACAAATTTTCCTTGGATACTCAGGCATAATCTTCCATTACTTAAAAGATATATGGCTATGGAAACTTTTTAAAGCCATAAAACCCAGCTAAAAATAATGGCAGATTGATCACTAATTTTACTTTACGCTTTCTTATTTTTTCCAAATTACACTTTTCCCCACTTTAGAGACAAATCAAACAGATGTACAACACTCTCCCCTCCAAGCTTGCATGCAACACCTATTATTCGTTAAGAAAACACTGAATCATCTCAGATTTATTTCAAACTACTGCTGCACTAAAGTGGAATTTTGATTTATAAGGAACAAAAAACATAAGCTTTATTAGGAAATACGATCTCTCTCCAAAAAGTCCAGTTATGGATTGAAAAATGTTCCAGCTCTTAACAAGATATCGCATTGACTGCAAGACCACCTTTACTTGTCTCTTTATAGCGTTCACTCATATCATGACCAGTCTGGCGCATTGTTTCTATACAAGCATCAAGAGAAACAAAATGATCTCCATTACCATATAATGCAAGAGAAGAAGCCGTTACCGCCTTAACAGCTCCCATTGCATTACGCTCAATACAAGGCACTTGTACAAGACCTGCAACAGGATCACATGTCATTCCCAAGTGATGTTCAAGCGCAATTTCTGCCGCATTTTCAATTTGAGCTGGTGTTCCACCTAACGCTGCGGTCAACCCTGCTGCGGCCATTGAAGATGCCGTTCCAACTTCACCTTGACACCCAACTTCTGCACCAGAAATAGAGGCATTATGTTTGATAACACCGCCTATAGCTGCTGCCGTTAATAGAAAATTATGTATTCCCTCTCGATCTGAATCATCATTAAACTGAAGATAATAACGCAAAACGGCTGGGACGACACCGGCTGCTCCATTTGTTGGTGCTGTAACAACACGACTACCTGCTGCATTTTCCTCATTGACTGCTATAGCATACACCGAAAGCCAATCATTTGCCCAAAGTGGATAATTGTAATTTTTCTTTTGTTTTTCCAAAAGCGTTTCATGCAGCTTTTTAGCGCGCCTTAAAACACGCAATCCACCAGGCAACTCACCTTCTTGTGAAAGACCTCTATCAATGCAATTTGTCATCGCTGAAAAAATTTCATCAAGCCCTACATCAAGAGAAGAACGCTCTATCTTTGTTTCTTCATTTAAGCGCTTCATTTCAGCAATTGAAAGTCCTGATTTTTCTGCCATTGATAACATTGTACAAGCAGAATCGAATGGATATGGTACCTCAAATGCTTCTGGTTGTATATTATCATTCATATGGCTTAATTCATCCTCAGTCACAACAAAGCCACCACCGATAGAATAATAAATCTGCCGCAACAGAACATTCCCATCAGTATCAAGTCCTTCAAAGGCTAGTCCATTTGTATGTCCAGGGAGGATTTGCTTTCGTTCAAAAATAAGATCACGTTGCACATCAAACTGATAAGCGGGATGACCTTCTGGTTGCACTTTTTTTTCACGTATAACTTTTTCTAACAAAAACCCCATGCTATCAGGATCAACAGTAGAAGCTTTTTCTCCTAAAAGTCCTAATATGATAGCTCTATCTGTTGCATGACCAATACCCGTGAAAGCTAAAGAACCATAAAGATAAACACGTATACGAGAAACTTGAACATCAGACGACTGAGAAAAATCTCCTATCTTTTGCAAAAACATATTAGCAGCAGTCATTGGTCCCATCGTATGTGAGCTAGAAGGACCAATCCCAATTTTAAAAAGTTCAAAAACAGATAGAAACACGTATCACCTTAAACTATAGTACAGCTTGAGCATATATGCTTTTTCATAACGTTTCTTCCGCTTAAAATCAAATTGCGAGATAAACTAAAAAAATGACAACAATAAACACGAATGTCGCTCGTCTTGCTACCACCCAACACTTTCTTTCTATAGTGTTTTCCATTAGCCAACCTTTAAAACGGACAATGCCCCTAGAGTCACCACTCCCAATGTTCCAAACGTAGTAAAATAAGTGTTAATATGCAATATTAAAATTCAATAAGGATGAGAAATCTTATCGGAAATATTTTTCATAATGCACTAAGTTCTTCAAAACATATGCTTAATTGTATAAAATATTTTATGGGTATGTTTCAATGAAACGTACAAATTTTTCTAACGATTCTCGTTCTGTCTCAAAATTGTTTTCTGGAGCACTCATATCGCGATAACCAAGTGCCATACCACAGATAATATGGCGATCAGAAGGAATAGATAAAAGCGTACGAATCTGTTTATGATAATCAGCAAAAGCAGCTTGAGGACAGGTATCTAATCCAAATCCACGTGCAGCTAACATAATGGTCTGCATAAACATACCCAAATCAAGCCAACTCCCCATTTCCATGTCGTGATCCATTGTAAATAAGAGTCCTACAGGTGCATCAAAAAATAAAAAATTTCGCGCCTTTTGATGAAGTATTTTTTCTTCATCACCTTTTTGAATTCCAAGACTCTGATAAAGATCCAAACCAACTTTTCGACGCCTTGAAATATAGGGCTCACGCCACTGACGTGGATAATAACTATATTCACGCTCTCCTTTTACACCTGAAAGCACAAGTTGTGAAAGCTCTTGCCCTACTTTCTGTAATACACTTCCTGTAAGCACAATTACTTGCCATGGCTGAATATTTGTTCCAGATGGTGCACGTGCTGCAAGTTTTAAGATTTCTTTGATTGTTTCCAAACTAACTGGCTGATCAGTAAAAGCGCGAATTGACTTTCGTGACAATATAGATTGAAAAACACTCATAGGAGAAACTGTCATTGTTTTTACTTTCTTTATGAAAAATAGTTTTTTCTTATCAAGAATAATATACTGCGAAAATACCTTTGCAGCTTTTTCAAACACTCTATTTCTTTAAATGACTTACACATTTCACGCAGTGGTAAATATTCCCCTTAGAGACGGTATAATCTATCTCTTTTAAGAGAAAGAAATTAGTCTAAAAGAAGACAAAATAAATTTATAATCAATGACTACCCCCCAACTCCGCTAAGCTCTCAAAAAAACTCTCTTCAATTCGTTCTAAATCCTGTAGAAGATCATCAACATCATGCTGCATCTGCTTTAAATCAGTTTGTTTTTTATGAATTCCTGCAATTAATTTCTTAAGCTTTTTCTCATCATCAGGTGGTTTTCCAACCATTGTCAACATATCAGATATTTCAGACAACGAAAATTTTACTCTGTTAGCATACAGGATTTGTTTTAACTTATGACGATCCGTTTATGTATAAAGCCGTGTACTTCCACACCGAAAAGGGATAAGAAGTCCCTCTTCTTCATAGCAAAGTTCGAGCTATTATTGAAAACTCACGTGTTAATTTTCCAATTGAATAATATTCGTACATTTTATTATTCTGTCTGCATAGATCACATTGTTATAAGAAATATGTCTATTTTTTATAAAACTTAGTGAGCACCTTAATCTCTACTTTTCTGCATTCTAATTTAGAAGAAAATACATTCACAAACATTGTATAGTAGAGAATCAATTATTTTTTAGATTATAGAAAAGACTCTTGATCTTTCATCATAAGTCCTTTTAAATTTTTATAGAAGATATCAATCAAAAATTTTCCTAAAGTTCAAAATCAATCTTATTTGATTTGTAGATAATCAACTCTTTTCCTTGAATATGATTTTTGAGTTTCACATATTTTGGAAAAATTCTATACTGCTTTTAGAAATTAAGAAACTTTAAAATAAAGTAACAAAAAAGATAAGCATCATTACAAAATAATAAGCTACTAAAGATGTTTAAAATAACTATCGCCTTATAATTTTTGATATTTTTCAAGAAAATATACAACTTCTGCATTTCGAAATAAAAAACGTCTGAACTTTCTATTCAGACGTTTTTATATTATGTGGTGTTGTATTTAAATTATTCAGTAACGGCCCCGGTTGTCATATTTGTCAACATAGCCTTAGCCACTTCGTTATTACTAGACTTACGCTGCTCATCTACAATCAAATCATCACGAACTGCAGCAATACGACGGATTTGAGAAATTGTACCACCCGTACCTGCTGGAATAAGACGACCGACAATAACGTTCTCTTTAAGTCCTTGCAAAGTATCAATTTTACCAGAAACTGCTGCTTCAGTAAGAACACGTGTTGTTTCCTGAAACGATGCCGCCGAAATGAAAGAAGGTGTTTGAAGAGAAGCTTTTGTAATTCCAAGAAGAATGGGATTACCAGATGCAGGTTTCTTCCCTTCTGCAATCAAATTATCATTGATTTCATCAAGTTCAATACGATCAACATTATCACCTGGAATATAACCAGAATCTCCAGATTCAGTAATTTCAACTTTTTGCAACATTTGACGAACAATCACTTCAATGTGCTTATCATTAATAAGAACTCCCTGCAGACGATAAACCTCCTGAATCTCATTAACAAGATAAGATGCCAAAGCTTCAACCCCCTTAATCGCCAAGATGTCATGAGGTGCTGGATTACCATCAAGGATATAATCTCCCTTTTCAATTTGATCGCCTTCTTGGAAGTGGAACAACTTACCTTTTGGAATCAAGTATTCTACTGCCTCAAGAGTTTTATCATTTGGTTCAATAATGATACGACGTTTATTCTTATAACCACGGCCAAATCGAATTGTACCACTAACTTCAGCAATAATCGCATGATCCTTTGGACGACGCGCTTCAAAAAGCTCAGCCACACGAGGAAGACCACCCGTAATATCTTTCGTCTTGGCACTTTCCATTGGCAAACGAGCAATAACATCACCAGCCTTAACATGAGCACCAAGCTCAACAGAAAGAATAGTTTCCACTGACATCATATAACGGGCTTCACCTCCCTTATACAATTTAGCAATGGATTCACCTTCTTTATCCGTGTGAATAATAATAGCTGGTTTAAGATCCGCACCACGTGGATTAGCGCGCCAATCAATCACCAAACGCTTCGTAATACCCGTAGATTCATCAGCTGTTTCAGTGACAGATAAACCATCAATCATATCTTCAAAACCCACATAGCCTTCAACTTCCGTTAAAATTGGACGTGTATAAGGATCCCATTCTGCTATACGTTGGCCACGTTTAACCACATCACCATCATCAACAAAAATATGAGCACCATAGCTAACACGATGTACAACGCGCTCTTTTCCTAACTCATCCTTGATAAGGATAGCCATATTACGCCCCATAACAACCAAATGGCCTTCAGAGTTACGAACTACATTACGATTACGAATCTCCACCTTACCTTCATAAGATGCCTCTAAATACGATGAATCAACAACCTGCGCAGTTCCTCCTAAGTGAAAAGTACGCATAGTAAGCTGTGTTCCCGGCTCACCAATGGATTGAGCAGCAATAACACCAACCGCTTCTCCCTGATTAACAGGTGTTCCACGCGCCAAATCACGACCATAGCATTTTGCACAAACACCAAGACGTGTTTCACATGTTAATGCAGAACGAATTTGAACAGATTGAATCCCAGCTGCTTCAATCTTCGCGACATCAGCTTCCTCAATCATTGCTCCACCTTCAAGGATAACCTCTCCAGAGACAGGATGTAGAATATCAACAAGCGCTGTACGACCAAGAATTCTTTGCCCAAGGGAGGCAACAATTTGTCCTGCATCAACAATCGGCTGCATGGTAAGCCCTTTTGCGGTACCACAATCAACTGCTGAAATAATAGCATCCTGTGCAACATCAACAAGACGCCGTGTTAAATAACCAGAGTTCGCCGTCTTTAACGCAGTATCAGCAAGTCCTTTACGTGCACCATGCGTGGAATTGAAGTATTCATTAACAGTTAGACCTTCTTTAAAATTTGAAATAATGGGTGTTTCAATAATTTCACCCGATGGTTTTGCCATTAATCCACGCATACCGGCCAATTGTCTCATCTGGTTAGCAGAACCACGAGCACCAGAGTGCGACATCATATAGATAGAATTCATCGGCCGTTGACGACCTGTTTTAGGATCAAAATCCACAGCTTGAATACGTTTCATCATTTCATCTGCGACGCGATCTGTACATTTACCCCAAGCATCTACAACCTTATTGTATTTTTCACCTTGTGTAATCAAACCATCATTATATTGCTGTTCGTACTCCTTAGCCAAAGCTTCTGTTTCTGCGACTAAACGCGACTTACTATCAGGAATAACCATATCGTCCTTACCGAATGAAATTCCTGCACGACAAGCATAAGAAAAGCCAAGCTGCATAATACGGTCACAAAAAATAACCGTCTCTTTTTGTCCACAGTGCCGATAAACATGATCAATCATTTTAGAAATGTTCTTTTTCGTCATCTCTTGATTGACAATATCAAATGAGATATCCGCACTTTTTGGCAAAAGCTCACCGATAATCAAACGACCAGGTGTCGTATCATAAAGTTTAGAGACTTCTTTTCCATCCTTCCCCATATTCTTAACACGGCCTTTAATCTTCGTATGAAGCGTTATAACCTTATTTTCCAAGGCATAATGAAGCTCACCTATATCAGAAAAGGCCATTCCTTCACCTGGTTCTTTTTCAGAAACAATTGAAAGATAATAAAGACCAAGAACCATATCCTGTGAGGGAACAATAATGGGAGCACCATTGGCCGGATGAAGAATATTATTGGTGGACATCATCAAAACACGGGCTTCAAGTTGTGCTTCAAGAGAAAGCGGAACATGAACCGCCATCTGATCACCATCAAAATCCGCATTAAAAGCAGTACACACCAATGGATGTAGCTGTATAGCTTTTCCCTCAATCAAGATAGGCTCAAAAGCTTGAATTCCCAAACGGTGCAATGTTGGTGCACGATTGAGCAAAACAGGGTGTTCACGAATAACCTCATCCAAGATATCCCAAACTTCTGGATGTTCTTTTTCAACAAGCTTCTTTGCCTGCTTTACCGTTGATGAATAGCCTTTTGCATCAAGCCGCGCATAAATAAAAGGCTTAAATAATTCAAGAGCCATTTTTTTGGGAAGACCACATTGATGTAATTTTAATTCAGGACCCGTCACGATAACAGAACGCCCCGAGTAATCAACACGCTTCCCAAGTAAGTTCTGACGAAAACGCCCTTGCTTGCCCTTCAACATATCTGATAAAGACTTAAGAGGACGTTTATTGGCTCCAGTAATCACACGCCCACGCCGTCCATTATCAAACAATGCATCAACAGCTTCTTGTACCATACGCTTTTCATTGCGTACGATAATTCCAGGAGCTCGCAATTCAATCAGCCGCTTCAAGCGGTTATTACGATTGATAACACGCCGATAAAGATCATTCAGATCTGATGTCGCAAAACGCCCACCATCAAGCGGAACCAATGGACGCAAATCCGGTGGAATAACCGGAATTGTTTTCATAATCATCCACTCTGGCTTATTTCCAGATTCAAGAAAATTTTCAACGATTTTAAGTCGTTTAATCAATTTTTTCTGCTTTAACTCTGAAGTTGTTTCAGCTAATTCAAGACGCAAATCATTAGCGATTTTATCTAACTCCATACTAGCTAAAAGCTCGTAAATAGCTTCAGCGCCAATCATAGCTGTAAACTGATCTTCTCCAAATTCATCAATAGCAAGCATATATTCTTCTTCAGAAAGAAGCTGATGGAGCTTAAGAGATGTTAACCCTGGTTCGGTTACAATATAATTCTCAAAATAAAGAACCCGTTCAATATCTTTTAAAGTTAAATCTAAAAGTGTAGAAATACGGCCTGGTAATGATTTAAGAAACCATATATGCGCAACGGGTGCCGCAAGTTCAATATGCCCCATACGCTCACGACGTACGCGCGAAAGAGTAACCTCTACACCACATTTTTCACAAATAATGCCCTTATACTTCATGCGTTTATATTTGCCACATAGACATTCATAGTCCTTAATAGGGCCAAATATACGTGCACAAAAAAGACCATCACGTTCTGGTTTAAAAGTCCGATAATTAATAGTCTCAGGCTTCTTAATCTCACCATACGACCAGGACAAAATTTTCTCAGGACTCGCAATAGAAATACGAATAGAGTCAAATGTCTGCGCTGGCGCTTGAGGATTGAAAAGATTCATGACCTCGTGGTTCATGCTGTTCTCCTTCAAAGATTCTTAGAACCTGTTGTAATATCTCATTTATTTTATAACAGATCTTCTTTAAAATACATTTACTTTTAAAAATGACCTGTATAGCCTTAATAAGGTTATTGAGCCTCTTAAAGTAATAAGAGCGCAGCCCTTTTCTAGTGCGCTCCTTGAATTATTATTCTGCCGTATCAGACAATGCCCGCTGTGCAATAAGTTCACGCGCATCATCAAGCTCCACATTAAGAGCAAGTGAGCGCATTTCTTTTACCAACACATTAAAGCTTTCGGGTATACCTGCCTCAAATGTATCATCACCACGCACAATTGCCTCATAGACTTTTGTTCGACCAGCCACATCATCTGATTTTACTGTTAGCATCTCCTGCAAAGTGTATGCAGCACCATAAGCTTCAAGCGCCCATACCTCCATTTCACCAAAACGCTGACCACCAAATTGTGCCTTACCTCCTAATGGCTGCTGCGTAACAAGTGAATAGGGACCAATAGAACGCGCATGAATCTTATCATCAACAAGGTGATGCAATTTCAACATGTAAATATATCCCACCGTTACTGGACGATCAAAAGGCTCCCCAGTACGACCATCATAAAGCGTAACCTGCCCTGAACTATCTAAGCCTGCGTCTTCCAGCATCATGTTAATATCAGACTCATGTGCTCCATCAAAAACAGGCGTTGCAATTGAAACCCCTTTCTTCATCTGCAATGCCAATTTGTAAAGGCTTTCATTATCATACTGACGAACTGGTTCATTATGATTATCATCAGGCATAAGATTTTCAATACGCTGACGCAACGGCAATATATCCCCAGTCTCTTGATATAACTCTAACAAAGCACCAATCTTCTTGCCCATCCCCGCACATGCCCAACCAAGATGCGTTTCAAGAATTTGTCCAACATTCATACGACTAGGCACACCCAGCGGATTCAAGACGATATCAGCATGGGTCCCATCTTCAAGAAATGGCATATCCTCTACGGGAAGAATACGTGAAACAACACCCTTATTCCCGTGACGTCCCGCCATCTTGTCACCTGGTTGGATTTTGCGCTTCACAGCCACAAAAACTTTCACCATTTTCATGACACCAGGAGGCATTTCATCACCTCTTTGGACCTTTTCAACCTTATCCATAAAGCGACGTTGTAATGCTTCTTTTGATTCATCATATTGCTTGCGCAAAGCTTCAATTTCATTTTGAAGCTTTTCATCCTCAACAGCAAATTGCCACCACTGGGATCGCGGATAATGCCCCATTACTGTACTATCAAGCTTTTTACTACCCGAAAAGCCTTTCGGACCTTCTACAGCAACTTTACCTGTCAACATATCGGTGAGGCGCGCATAAACATTGCGATCAAGAATAGACTGTTCATCATCACGGTCTTTTGCTAAACGCTCAATTTCTTCACGCTCAATTGCCATCGCACGTTCATCTTTTTCCACGCCATGGCGATTAAAAACGCGAACTTCAACAACAGTACCAAAAGTCCCAGGAGGCATACGCATAGAAGTATCACGAACATCGGATGCCTTTTCCCCAAAAATTGCACGCAGAAGCTTTTCTTCCGGCGTCATGGGACTTTCACCTTTCGGGGTAATCTTTCCAACTAAAATATCACCTGGTTGAACTTCAGCACCAATATAAATAATGCCAGCTTCATCAAGATTTCTTAACGCTTCTTCCGCAACATTAGGAATGTCGCGCGTAATTTCCTCAGGTCCAAGTTTTGTATCGCGTGCCGCAACTTCAAATTCCTCGATATGAATTGAAGTAAACACATCATCAGCAACAATGCGCTCGGATAACAAAATAGAATCTTCATAATTGTATCCATTCCAAGGCATAAAGGCTACGAGAACATTCCGCCCAAGAGCCAAATCACCAAGATCCGTGGATGGACCATCTGCAATGATATCACCTTTCTCTACCCTATCACCGACATGTACAAGAGGACGCTGATTAATACAAGTGGACTGATTAGAACGCTGAAATTTCTGTAAGCGGTAAATATCAACGCCTGATTTTGAAGGATCTAAATCTTCTGTTGCACGGATAACAATACGGGTAGCATCGACTTGATCAACAACACCACTACGTTTTGCACTCACAGCAGCTCCTGAATCGCGCGCAACAATAGATTCCATTCCCGTCCCAACAAATGGCGCTTCAGCGCGTACAAGAGGAACTGCTTGACGCTGCATGTTCGATCCCATAAGCGCACGATTCGCATCATCATTTTCCAAAAAAGGAATAAGCGCTGCTGCAACTGAAACCAACTGTTTTGGTGAAACATCCATCAAATCAACATGATCACGCGGCGCCATTAAAACTTCACCAGCATGACGGCAAACAACAAACTCTTCTATAAAACGACCTTCGTTATCTAATGAAGAATTAGCCTGAGCGACATAATGCTTTGCTTCTTCCATCGCTGAAAGATAAATAACTTCTTTTGTGACTTTTCCATCAATAATTTTTCGATATGGGCTTTCAATAAAGCCATATTTGTTAACTCGCGCAAATGTTGCTAAGGAGTTAATCAGACCAATATTGGGGCCTTCTGGTGTTTCAATCGGACAAATACGACCATAATGCGTAGGATGTACGTCACGGACTTCAAAACCCGCACGTTCACGAGTCAAACCACCTGGACCAAGAGCAGAAAGACGGCGCTTATGGGTAATTTCTGACAATGGATTGGTTTGATCCATAAACTGCGACAATTGTGAAGACCCAAAAAATTCACGGACTGCTGCTGCCGCAGGCTTTGCATTGATCAAATCCTGTGGCATAACTGTATCAATTTCAACCGATGACATACGCTCTTTTATCGCACGTTCCATACGAAGAAGACCAATGCGATATTGATTTTCCATCAACTCCCCGACGGAACGAACGCGACGGTTGCCAAGATTATCAATATCATCAATTTCACCACGTCCATCACGCAATTCAACCAACATCTTAACAACAGCAAGAATATCCTCTTGGCGTAAAATGCGAACTGTGTCTGGACAATCAAGATCCATACGTAAATTCATCTTAACACGCCCGACAGCTGAAAGATCATAACGCTCTGGATCAAAAAACAATGAATGGAACATTGCTTCTGCTGTATCGATTGTTGGAGGTTCACCTGGACGCATCACCCGGTAAATATCAAATAACGCATCCTGCCGACTTTCATTTTTATCCACCTTCAAAGTATTGCGGATGTAAGCGCCAATATTCATGTGATCAATATCAAGAATATTGACTTGATCAGCACTAACATCGAGCAGAACTTTTAATACTTTTTCGTCAATTTCATCACCAGCTTCAAGGTAGATTTCACCTGTTTCGTAATTGACGATATCTTCGGCTAGATAACAACCTAATAAATCATCTTCACTAACTTTAACCGCTTTAAGTCCTTTTTCTACCAAAGACTTCGCAGTACGAACTGTTAATTTTTTACCAGCCTCCGCAACGACTTCACCACTATCTGCATCTATAAGGTCAGAAATGAGCTTCATTCCTTTAAAGCGATCCACAGAATAAGGAACTCGCCATCCTTCTCCATCACGCTCATAAGTCACTTTATCATAAAACGTCGATAAAATATCCGGCGCATCCATACCTAATGCCATCAAAAGACTAGTAACAGGAATCTTGCGCCGTCGATCAATACGCGCATAAATGATGTCCTTAGCATCAAACTCAATATCAAGCCAAGAACCACGATACGGAATAACACGAGCAGCAAAAAGAAGCTTTCCTGATGAATGGGACTTTCCTTTATCATGGTCAAAAAAGACACCAGGAGAACGATGCATCTGAGAAACAATAACACGCTCCGTACCATTAACAATAAAGGTACCATTCGTCGTCATTAAAGGCATATCGCCCATATAAACGCCTTGCTCTTTAATGTCTTTGATATCTTTGGAGCCAGTATCCTCATCAACATCAAAAACAATCAAACGCAATATGACCTTTAATGGGGCAGCATAAGTTAAATCACGTTGACGGCACTCTTCAACATCAAATTTTGGTAAATCAAATTCATAACCTACAAACTCAAGCATAGCTGTACCGGAAAAATCTGAAATAGGAAAAACCGATTTAAAAACAGCTTGCAAACCTTCATCTGGTCGCCCACCTTTCGGTTCCTCAACCATGAGAAATTGATCGTATGAGGCTTTTTGAACCTCAATAAGATTCGGCATTTCTGCTACTTCAGGAATCTTACCAAAAAATTTCCGTACGCGCTTACGACCATTGAATTGAGACATCATTGCGTGAGTCTGAGCCATCGTCGCTCCTTGATCTTTACTCTTCAAGGTAGACCAACCTTGAAAGCCTTATACCATTAACCTGCATATGCAGACCAGTTCACTTGACACTCAATAATGAGCATCATTAACTTTCCCTACCAACATAAGCCATTTATCTCTTTGACTCTATGATGAAGGGGTAAGTAATCCAAACCTATCCCATTCCTGTTACGAAACCATTGGGAAAAGTTTTTTACTCATTATTTTCCCTCTTTGTATTAAGAGAAAGAAAATCGGCGAACATAAATGCCCGCCGATAAAATTAAATTTACTTAAGTTCCACCTTAGCACCGGCAGCTTCAAGTTGAGATTTAATTTTTTCTGCTTCTTCTTTAGAAGCAGCCTCTTTAATAGGCTTAGGTGCACCTTCAACCAGATCTTTAGCTTCTTTAAGACCAAGTCCAGTAAGAGCACGAACTTCCTTAATAACATTAATTTTTTGTGCGCCACCTTCAACAAGAATAACATCAAATTCTGTTTTTTCTTCAGCAGCTGGAGCAGCAGCACCAGCAACAGCAGCGACAGCTACAGGAGCAGCAGCCGAAACTCCCCACTTTTCTTCAAGTAACTTAGAAAGCTCAGCGGCTTCCAAAAGGGTTAGATTAGAAAGGTCTTCTACGATCTTCTCTAGATCAGCCATTTTTAAATTCCTTCAATTAAAAGATTTGAACCATTATTAAATCTTATTCAAAAAAACAGAAAAGCATTAAAGCTCTTCCATAAACGTGAATACAAACAGCCTTAAGCCGCCTTATCCTCCTGAGCATATGCTCCAATGACACGTGCAACCTGACCAGCAGGGGCATTAACAACCTGTGCAATACGGGTCGCAGGGGTAGAAATCATACCCACAAGTTTTGCACGCAACTCGTTTAATGAAGGCAATGAAGCCAATGACTTCACAGCATCTACAGTTAAACTTGTTGCACCCATTGAACCGCCAAGTATGACAAATTTGTCATTGCTTTTCGCAAAATCAACAGCAACTTTCGGTGCTGTGATTGGATCTTCTGAATAAGCAATAAGTGTTTGTCCAGTAAACAAACCCACTATCGATTCAGATTCCGTGCCCTGAAGAGCGATTTTAGCAAGACGGTTTTTGGCGACCTTAACGGCACCGCCAGCTTCACCCATTTTCGAACGCAGATCATTCATCTGTGAAACTGTCAGACCGGAATAATGTGCAACAACAACAGAACCAGACTTCCGAAAAGCCTCGTTAAGCCATGTAACAAATTCGCGTTTTTCCGCTCTATTCACTGTCTCTCTCCATTTAACAGATTTGCTTAAAACAAACCTGTTGGTTACCTTTGATAACATAAAATACTTCATGTCACCGATGAGGATCCTGTCCCCTTTTTCACGCACAGCGTTCAAAGGCAACCTTGGCTCAAACCCTTTAAGTCTTTTAACTCTCAGTTTTTACCCCAGTCTCATGCAGGTTTTTTTGATTAAGATACTTAAAAGCATCACCTACAATCTCGGACAGGATATTCCGGAATTTCTCCCGGTACAACCTAAGCCCTATAAAGCTTAGATAGCGAGCTGATCAAAATCAGCATTTTAAATACAATTTTGATATTCCCATACCCCAAAACAAAATTATAAATCAGCTTATACTAGCTCTGAACGAACCGTTGCTGGATCAACTTTAACACCAATTCCCATAGTCGACGAAACAGCAACGCGCTTAATATACTCACCTTTTGCACCTTGCGGTTTGGCTTTAATAACTGCACTTGCAAAGGCTTTTATATTTTCTACGATTTTTTCAACACCAAAAGAAGCCTTACCAATACCAGCATGCACAATACCAGCTTTTTCCACACGAAACTCAACAGCACCACCTTTAGAAGCTTTGACAGCACCGACGACATCAAGTGTTACAGTACCAACTTTCGGATTCGGCATCAAACTCCGTGGACCAAGAATCTTA
Source organism: Bartonella sp. CE47NXGY (assembly GCF_042195415.1). NCBI lineage: Bacteria > Pseudomonadati > Pseudomonadota > Alphaproteobacteria > Hyphomicrobiales > Bartonellaceae > Bartonella > Bartonella sp. CE47NXGY. The sequence continues at coordinate 78,455 of NZ_JBHIOI010000006.1, forward strand.
CCAAGACGACCAACAAGAGGCATCATGTCTGGCGTTGCAATACAACGATCAAAATCTATAGTCCCTCTATTAACGCTTTCAAATAAATCTTCGGCACCCACAATATCAGCTCCTGCCGCCTTAGCTTCCTCAGCCTTATCCCCACGAGCAAAAACGGCAACACGAATATTTCTCCCTGTTCCATTAGGCAAATGAGCAACGCCTCGAACCATTTGATCAGCATGACGAGGATCAACACCCAAGTTCATTGAAATTTCGATTGTTTCATCAAACTTAGCAACGGCACGCTCCTTAACCATTGAAACGGCATCTTTTAAAGCGTAGAGTTCATTAAAATCAATATCTTTTCGGATATTTTTTATTCTTTTTGCTACTTTTGCCATAATATTAGCCCACCACTTCCAAGCCCATCGAGCGAGCAGAACCTTCAACCATACGCATTGCTGCCTCAATGTCATTCGCATTAAGATCTTTCATCTTTGATTCCGCAATCGAACGAATTTTATCGCGAGAAATGCTTCCTACAGACACTTTACCAGGCTCTTTTGAGCCAGATTTCAGGTTTGCTTCCTTCTTTAAAAAGAATGATACAGGAGGCGTCTTGAGAGAAAAGGTGAAAGACTTATCTTGGTAATACGTAATAACAACTGGAATCGGTGCCCCCTTTTCCATTTCTTGTGTCGCTGCATTAAACGCCTTACAAAATTCCATGATATTAATACCACGCTGCCCAAGAGCTGGACCAATTGGTGGAGATGGAGTAGCAGCTCCTGCAGGAACCTGCAACTTAAGCTGACCTATACTTTTTTTTGCCATAACAATCTGCCTTTAATTTCACTGGTATACTGACAATTCATCTTGCCCGTTACCCGCTTGCAGTCACGTGGTTCGGATCATTAAGCCGACAAAAGCTATAAATCACCTCCCACTCCTTCCTTAAAGTAATTAAAACTACTCTAAGTTTAATCAGAGTTTTTCAACCTGACCAAATTCCAAATCAACAGGCGTAGGACGCCCAAAAATAAGCACTTCAACCTTAAGACGAGAGCGCTCTTCTTCAACCTCTTGAACAATTCCATTAAACGAAACAAAAGGACCATCAGCAACGCGAACTTGCTCTCCAACCTCAAACAATACAGAGGACTTTGGAGACTCAACCCTTTCCTGAACTTGTTTGAGAATTTGCTCAACCTCTCGATCAGAAATAGGAACAGGACGCGCATCCGACCCTAAAAAACCTGTCACTTTAGGCGTATTCTTAATAAGATGATAAACTTCATCTGTTAACTCAGCACGAACAAGAACATAACCAGGAAAAAATTTTCGCTCAGTATCAACTTTGCGTCCACGACGAACCTCTACAACACGCTCTGTTGGAACAAAAATCTTTTCAAAAAGATGATCAAGTCCCTTTTGCTTTGCCTCCTTATCAATAGCTTCCGCTACTTTCTTTTCAAAATTTGAATATGCCTGAACAATATACCAACGAGCTGCCACAGTCACACTTCCTTACATTCTCAACTAAAAAGATATTTCAGAAGATCAATAACCCGCCAAACACCAAAATGCATAACCTGATCCACAATAAAAAAGAAAGCTGAAGCCAATGCAGTTACCAACAAAACCATAATAGTAGAAATAACCGTCTCACGACGTGTAGGCCATTTCACTTTAATTGTTTCTGCATAAACCTGCTTCAAAAAGGTAATCGGATTGGTTTTAGATGCCATCGTCACACTATACTCTCTCTAGTCCTATTGTGTTTTATAGAACAAAATAAACAGGAAAAAATGCAAAAGCCAACTTTCAGACTTATGCAATTTCCTTACTTTCTATTCAATACCGTTTCACACACAAAAAAACAAGCCCCATATCAAAAAAAGCGAAAAAGGCAGCAAAATCCACTCCCTTATATGTAAAATCCCCCCTTTGGCAGGGGCAGCAGGACTTGAACCTGCGACCTGCGGTTTTGGAGACCGCCGCTCTACCAACTGAGCTATACCCCTAACTCTCAAAACTAAAAAAACTTTTAGTATCCCTGCAACAAGCATTATTTATTCAATGATCTTAGAAACGATACCGGCACCAACAGTACGACCACCTTCACGAATAGCAAAACGAAGTTTCTCTTCCATCGCTATCGGAACGAT